>DATHEW010000059.1:0-8912 GCA_035318425.1 Candidatus Acidiferrum sp.
CTGAGTGCGCTCGGCTTCGATCAGTTCGCGGCGCGAAAGCACCACGTTCTGGCGGTCCGCGTTGATCTTAACGACCTTGAACTCGTAGGTGTTGCCGATGAACGGCTGCAAATTCTTCGGAGGAATAACGTCAATCTGCGAGGCGGGGAGAAATGCTTCCACGCCGATGTTGACGACGAGGCCGCCTTTGACGGCGCTCTTGACCTTGCCGGTGACAGTGGAGCCTTCGCTGGCGATGGTGAGAATGCGTTCCCAGTTCTTCTTGAACTCCGCCTTCTCCTTGGAGAGGACGACCATGCCGTCCTTGTCTTCCAACTTCTCGATAAGGACATCGACTTTATCACCGACCTTCACGGCCTTGATGTCGTCGAACTCGGAGCCGTTGACGGCGCCTTCGGATTTGTAGCCGATGTCGACGAGGACTTCCTTCGGACGTACTTCGATGATTGTTCCAGTGACGATCTGGCCCGGCGAAAATCCGACCGGGCTGCCCTTCAGGGCCTCTTCCATTGTGAGCATAATTGATTAACTGGCGACTGACTGACTGAACTGCGGGAGACGTGAAAGCTTTGCTGCGAGAGCGGATGGCTTTTGCATCTCCATTGCCGAGCAAACACGATCCGTGGCAACGGAGGTTGATTGTTCGGTTGTTCGTTAACTTTTCTTTTCTCAGCCTCAATGAACATCGACACACGCCGTGTTCAGGCGGGTGGAAGTTAGCGAGGCGATGCACGGAAGCAAGTGGGAAGTTTTTTGGGGGGAACATTAAGTGCATCGGGGACAGCGCTAAGAAAGCAGGTGGCTCTCAGATCTTATTTCTTAATCTTACTGCTCCCCGGCTGACGTGAAGATCGCACCCGTCGTCGTTGGGATGTTGCGGCAAGTCGCATGTCGGAAAGCGCGCAAATCCATCGTGTACCACACTGCCGCCTTGCAATGGCATTGAAGGTTTGCCAGTTTTGCCTCAACCCAATGCGTCCTGAAACGAAGCGCCATCTCTTTTTTCCGTCACAGAATTGTCACATGCCGTCTGGCGCTTCGATTTCGAATGGGCCATCCGGCAACGAAAAAATTTCTGCAACTGGTCAAAACCATTTCAACCCATGAATAGATCCATTACCCGCAGCCTCGTTCTTGCGCTGGCTTCCTTCGCCGCCGCGCTGTCCGCTCACGCGCAGTTCACGGCGTTCAATGACCATTTTTCAGGTCCGGGCACGCATGTGAACGCGACCGACTACAACGTGTTCGGTCCCACGAGCGCGGGTGCGTTGAAGAACATTGCAACGGGTGCCAGTCTTCCCGTGTCGCTCACGATCGCCAACACCGGGAGCACGGGTGGGACCACGTCAGGCGCGCCCGACGCCAACACGCCGGCTTACAATCTTTTCACCGGCTTCGTCGATTGGGGCAACGGTTCGGTGAACCACGCGATCCAAACGGCTGCGGGCCAGTCGGTCACCCGCACGTTCTCGGGATTGGACCCGAACAAACGCTACCGCTACAGCGGCACCACGGTGCGTGGCAACAATTACCTGGACCGTTGGATTCGAATCGCGCTGATCGATGCGCAGGCTTACACCGCGGCGCACACGGCCGGCTGTTTGACCAACGGAAGTTCCGGCGCGTCCGTGGCGCTGAACGAAGTAGCCATCAACACCGGTCACAATCTCGCGGGAGACATGGCGGTGTGGGACAACATTCAACCTTCGCCCGCCGGCACGTTCACCGTCCTATGCACCAAGTATGAGGGCGGGCTTCCCGGCGGCGGCACGGCGGCGGGCGGCAGCTACGGGTACTCGATCACGGGAGAGAAGTTGGAGGAATTTAACGTTACCCCGACACCGGCGGCCATCACGAACAGCCCGAGCAGCATCAGTGTGCTGGAACGCGCGCCTGCGAGCTTCACCGTCGGCGTCGCCGGAAATCCGCAGCCGACCCTTCAATGGTATCGAGTTGGCGTGCCGCATTTACCGATCGTTGGCGCGACGAACAAGACCTATCCAATTGCCATTGCCGCCTTGAGCGACAACAACGCCAGCTTCTTCGCCGTCGCCTCAAATTCTCTCACCAATGTCAGCTTTGTCGTCACGAGCGCGCCGGCGACCTTGACTGTGATCGCGGACACCGTTCGCCCGACGGCGCTAAGGGCTTTCAGCGGCGGACCAACATTGGTGCAGATTGTTTTCTCGGAGCCGGTCACGGCCGTTACTGCGACGAACCTGGCGAACTACAGTGTAGCGAACGGAGATGGTCCGCTTCAAATCACGAACGCGATTCTCGCCGCTGACACCACGAACGTCCTGCTTTACACGCTGCCGCAAACGATCGGGAGCAACTACACGCTCACGATCAGTGGCATTCGCGATCGCGCCGCCGCGGCGAACATGCTCGTCACGACGCAGTTCACTTTTGTGGCGCTCAATTTCGCCGCGAATGATATCGGACTTCCCGGCACTCCGGGCGGGCTGGTCGTAGTCGCGTCCGACGCACTGGACGTCATTGGCTCAGGCTCGGGCATTCGCGGCACCGCGGACCAGTTCACGCTGGTGACACAGCAGAAGGCGGGCGACTTCGACGTCAAAGTGCGCGTCGCTGGACTGACGTTTTCAGATGCGTGGTCGCAAGCTGCTCTGATCGCACGTGAAACGTTGGAGGTGAACAGTGTTTTCGCTGCGGCCATAGCCACGCCGTCGCAGGCCGGCAGCTACTTCGGCTCACGCGCAACCACCGGCGCCGCTGCTTCCGTGAGTGGCAATTTCCCGGCGAACTTTCCTGATACCTGGCTGCGTTTGCGCCGTGTCGGAAACGTGTTCACTGGTTTCGCGGGACCCGATGGATTGACATGGCTGCAACTCGGCACGGTCACGCTGAACGTCAGCTCCGTGAATCTCGGGTTCGCCGTCAGCAGTTTCACCAATGGGCTGACAGCGCGCGGCCAATTCCGCGATTACACCGTCGTGGAAACCAATGCCCAGGTTGTCACTTCCTTGTCGTTCGCATCCGAGCCTCTCGCCGCGTGTTCGCGCGCAACGCAAATGGTTTTCTCGGAAGTCATGTACAAGCCCGGCGCGCTCTATGGCACAAACAACATCGAGTTCGTCGAGATCTATAACTCGAACCCGTTTTTCGAAGACATCAGCGGCTACCGTCTGTCTGGTGTGATCGACTTCGCGTTCCCGGCCGGAACGATCATCGGCGGCAACCAGTTCATCGTGATCGCGAAAGATCCCGCGGCGGTGCAGGCCTACTACGGCATCACCGGCGTGATGGGACCGTACGCGGGGACATTGCCCGCGGAAGGGACGTTGCGCCTGCGCAATGAATACAACGGCGTGCTGCTCGAGTTCGATTACACGGACGATTTTCCCTGGCCGATTGGCGCGGATGGCACGGGACATTCGCTCGTCATGGCGCGGCCTTCGTACGGCGAAAAGGATTATCGCTCATGGGACGTGAGCGCGTTGCGCGGCGGTTCGCCGGGCCGGCAGGAGCCGTTGAAGTTCGCCAACGGTTTGAATGCCGTCGTCATCAATGAGTTCCTCGCGAACTCGCAGCCGCCGGCTGTCGATTACCTCGAGCTCTACAACCATAGCGCTCAACCGGTGAACATCTCCGGCTGCTGGCTCAGCGACGCGGCGGACACGAACAAGTTTCAGATCCCGACCAACACCATTCTCCCCGCGGGCGGCTTCATCGTGTTCTATGAAACGAACGTGGGGTTCGCGCTGCGCTCGGCGGGCGAGGTGATCTTCCTCCGCAGCCCTGACGGGCAACGCATGCTCGACGCGGTGAAGTTCGATGGACAGGAAACCGGCATCGCGTTTGGGCGCTCCCCGGATGGTGCCGTGGATTTTTATCGCTTGCAGGCCCACACGCCCAAAACCAACAACGCGGCGATTCGCGTGGACGACATCGTGATCAACGAAATCATGTTCGCGCCCATTTCAGGTGATGAAAACGACCAATACGTCGAGTTGCACAACAAAGGTCTCAATTCTGTTTCGCTCGCGAGATGGCGATTTGCGTCCGGTATCGAATACGTGTTCCCCAAAACGGCGGTGATCTCACCAGGCGGTTTCGTCGTGGTGGCGAAGAACGTGACCAATATGCTGGCGCGTTACTCGCACCTGAATGCCACCAACACGTTCGGAAACTTCGACGGCAAACTCGCCAAGAACGGAGAGCGCGTGGCGATCGCCAAGCCCGATTACGTTCTGACCACGAACGGCCCGGTGATCACCACGAATACTGTTTACGTGGCGGTTGATGAAGTGAGCTATCGCCCCGGCGGACGCTGGGGCAAGTGGGCCGACGAAGGTGGCAGCAGTCTCGAATTGCTCGATCCGCGCTCGAACCATCGCATGGGTTTCAACTGGGGCGACAGCGATGAATCGCAAAAAGCGCCATGGACACCGTTCGAAGCGACTGGACGTCTTGACCATGGCAGCACATGGAACGCAACGCCCATCGATCGTTTGGAAATGTACATGATGGATGAAGGCGAGTGCCTGCTGGACGACGTGAGCATCACTTATGTGAACAACGGTGTGCCGGTTGGGATCGGCATCCAGAACGCGGGCTTCGAGACGGGCGCGCTGACTCCGTTCACCCCGCAGGGGAATCACATCAAGACAACGATTGCGAACAGCGGTTACTCGGGCACGAAGTCGATGCACATCAAATCGACTGGCGGCGGCGATGCCGGCCCGAACCGAATCCGAGTCGGGCTGACCGCTGCGTTGGCCGACTTGCAAACGAACGTCACTATTCGCGGCGTCGCTCGCTGGCAGCGGGGTTGGCCGGAACTGCTCATGCGGTTGAAGGGGAATTACATGGAGTCGTACTGCCGCATGGTGGTGCCGTTGAATCTCGGCACGCCGGGCTTGCCGAACAGCCGCCTCGTGACGAACAACGCGCCGGCCATTGCGGACGTGAAGCCGGCGCCAGTGTTGCCCGCCGCGAACGAAGCGACTGTAATCTCGGCGCGCGTTCATGATGCTGACGGACTTTCCACCGTTACACTGTTCCATCGCAATGAGACTACGAGCGGTAGCTATCAATCACTGCCGATGAACGACAATGGGACGGGCGGCGATGCCGTCGCGCGCGACGGTATCTACAGCGCGACCATTCTCGGCCAGAGCGCCGGAACGATCATCGCGTTCTACGTCGAGGCGAAGGACACGTTTACGCTGGCGAGCACATTCCCGGAGAACGCGGTGAGCCAGACACGCGAAGCATTGTTGCGCTTCGGTGATCCGAGCCCGGTTTCCTCATTCGCCACGTATCGCATGTGGCTGACGACCGCGAACATCAACACCTGGACGGGACGTCCCGCCGGCAGCAACCAGGATGTGGACGGCACGTTCGTGGTAGGAAATTACCGCGTGATCTACAACATGGGCGCGCATTACGGCGGCAGCCCGTATCACCAGGGACAGAACAGCTCGCCGGTGAGCGGCAACGTTCATTATCAGGCGTCGGTTCCCGCGGATGACATGTATCTCGGCACCGATCGGTTCAACAAACTTCACGCGCCCGGGAACGGCGCGTTCGACGACACTTCGCTCCTGCGCGAGCAGACCGCCTTCTGGTTGGTGCGCAAGCTGAAGCTCCCGTACCTCTATCGTCGCTATTTCGCGATGTACGTGAACGGCACGCGCAAGGGCGGCGTGAATGCGCTGATGGAAGATTCGCAGCGTCCCGGCGGCGAAATGATCGATGAATATTTCCCGGACGAGAACGTGGGCAACATGTTCAAGATCCAGCCGTGGTTCGAGTGGGATGATGTGACGGTCACAGGCGGAACGGCCGCCGGATTCCAAAACAAGCGCTGGTGCCAGTTGAACAATTTCGTCAGCACCAACAACGCGCACAAGCTTGCGGCGTATCGCCAGACATGGCTCGCTCGCACCAAAGCCAATGCGAAGAACGATTACTCCGAAATCCTCGCGCTCACGACGGTCGCGTCGCTGCCGACGACTTCGCCGGCTTACTGGCAGAACTTCGAAGGTTTGGTGGACGTGGACCACTGGGCGAGGAACTTCGCGGTGCAACATGCCGTCGGGAATTGGGACAGCTTCGGCAATCGCAACGCGCAAAACGTTTATGGATACAAGCCGACCTTCGGCAAGTGGAAGCAGTTCGTCTGGGACTTCAACATCGTGCTCGGCAACAGCGGTTCGGACACACCGTCCGCCGGCAACCTGTTCCAGTCCAACGGCTCCGATCCAAGCATGGTGCAACTTAATTCGTATCCGCCGTTCCGCCGTGCATGGTTGCGCGCTTACAAACAACTCGCTGTCGGGCCGGATGCACCGATGAATGCGGCGAATGTCGATCCCGTGATCGATGCCCGTTACAACGCCATCACCGCCAATGGCATCACGCCCGGCACAGCTGGATCGACCGTCAAGGCATGGATCGCGAGCGCACGAACAGCCGTTGAGGGTGTGGTCACCGCTTCGGATGCGGCGAACTTCTCGATCGCCAATACCGTCATCAACACCAGTTCGAATTCAGCCATCATCACGGGCACGGCCCCTGTTCAGGTGACGGAGATCTGGATCAACGGCAAAGCTTACCCGGTCACGTGGACAACGGTGACGGGTTGGACGGTGACTGTTCCGGTCACGAACAACACGCAGGTCTCCGTGGCGGCGTATGACTTCAATGGCAACCCCGTGGGCGCGACCACTCAGGTCACGATCAACTTCGCCGGCGCGGTTCCCGATCCGGCGCGCTACGTGATGATCAGTGAGATCATGTACAACCCGCTGATTCCAAACTGCGAGTACGTGGAAATCTTCAACAGCCACCCGACCTTTGCGTTCGACATGAGCGGCTGGGTACTCAATGGCGTGGACTACACGTTCCCCGCTGGCTCCTACATCGCGCCGCGGTCGTTCCTGCTCATCGTGAAAGACCGCACGTCGTTCGCGAACACGTACGGCGGCTCGCTCCCGGTGTTCGGCGTCTATGAGGGTTCGCTGCAAAGCCCCGGCGAAAGAATCTCGTTGATCAAGCCGGGCTCGCCCGATGTCGTGATCAACCGCGTGCGGTATGACAGCGTGCTGCCATGGCCAGTCAACGCGAATGGCACCGGATCCGCACTGCAGTTGATCGATGTCTCGCAGGAGAATTCCCGCGTGGCAAATTGGGCGGTCCGCTACACGCCGCCGACCTTCACGGACCCAATCTCAACGCCCGCGCAAACGAATGACGGATGGCGCTTCGTTTCGACCACCGCATTGTTCGGCAGCAACAACCGTCTGCTGATTTTCCCGGACAACGCCGGCGTTGTGTTGCTGGACGATATTTATCTCTGCCTCGGCGCGGTTCCCGGGACTGGCAATAACTACATCAAGAATGGCGATTTCGAATTGCCCCTTGGCGCTGAGTGGCAACTTGGCACGAACATGACGGCGGCGTCATCGATCATCGGCGGCAACGTCCATTCCGGGGCCGGCGCCTTTCACATAGTGTCCACAGTTGGCGGCAGCGCATCGGTGCTGACTCGGGATTTGCTCCAGTTCATCTCTCCCACGCCAGCGAGCGGCGCGCAGTGTACGCTCTCGTTCTGGTATTGGGCCACGAACAACACCGCGTCGAATCTTACCGTGCGCGTCGTGGGAAGCTCCTTCAACGTCACCACGAACATCGGCGTTTCCATCACACCGTCGAACTACATTCCCCCGCAACTCGTCACGGTTGCCATCACGCACGCGTCGCCGGGCGCGAGCAATTCCGCTCCGACCAATCTGCCTGCGTTCCAAACGCTCTGGATCAACGAACTCCAGGCCGACAACATTCAAGGCGTGCAGGACAACTTCGGCGAGCGCGAGCCCTGGATCGAGATTTACAACCGCGGGACCAACTCGGTATCGCTCGACGGACTTTATCTTTCGACCACTTACACGAATCTGACCAGTTACGCGTTGCCGCTGGGCATCACGATGGCGCCGGGCGAGTTCAAGGTGATCTGGTGCGATAACCAACCTGCGCAGAACAGCGGTAATCATGTTCACACGAACTTCCGCCTGACAGGCAACAACGGTTCGATCGCGCTCTCGCGGCTTTTCAATGGGGTGCCGCAGGTCCTCGACTATGTGAATTACAAAAATCTTTTCCCGAATCGCAGCTACGGCTCCTTCCCCGACGGCCAGCCGTTCGATCGACAGGAGTTTTTTTACGTGACCCCGGGTGGAACCAACGACGGAGCCAGCGCGCCGCTCACGGTGTTCATCAACGAATGGACGGCGAGCAGCACGAATCTGCTGGCTGACCCGGCGGATGACGATTTCGAGGATTGGTTCGAGCTCTACAATCCCGGCAATACACCCGTTGATCTTGTGGACTACTACCTGACGGACAGTGGCACTAACGCGGCTGGTGTCGTGACCAACAAGTTCCAGTTCAGGATCACCACCAACATGGCGCACGTGATTCCTGCTCACGGCTTCTTGCTTGTTTGGGCGGATAGCGAGCCCCAGCAGAACATGCCTGATGGCGTGCTCAGCACGGACCTGCACGTGAACTTTTCGCTCGCGAAGACCGCCGATGCCGTTGGCCTCTTCGCAGCCGACGGCACCAAGATCGATTACGTCACGTTTACCAACCAACTCGATGACGTAAGCCGTGGACGTTACTCTGATGGTAGCGAAATCATCGTGCCTTTCCCTGACACACCGAGTCCGCGCGAGCCGAATTACCTCGGCGGCGACGTGAACAACGCTCCGGTGCTCGGCCTGATAGGCAACAAGATGCTCTATCTCGGCAACACCCTGACCTTCGACGCCACGGCCACGGACGCCGATGTGCCGGCGCAATTGCTGTCGTTCAGCCTCGATATCGGCGCGCCGGGCAATGCCACGATTGCTCCTGGCGGCCAGTTCAGTTGGACGCCCGCCGGC
>DATHEW010000060.1:0-2363 GCA_035318425.1 Candidatus Acidiferrum sp.
CCGGATGCAGCTTCGCTTGATCGCACAGAAGCAGTCATTCGCCGCATGTCAGAAATTGCACTGAAAAATCCCGGCGTGCAGGACGCGGTCGCGTTTCCCGGATTGAGCATCAGCGGATTCAGCGTCGCGCCGAACGCGGGGATCATTTTCTTCTGCTTGAAGCCATTTGAGGATCGGCAATCAGCGGACCTCACCGGCCCGGCGATCGCGCAGGCGCTGAATGCCGAGTTCTCAGGAATCCAGGAAGCCTTCGTGCTGACGGTGATGCCTCCACCGGTGATGGGTCTTGGCCAGATCGGTGGATTCAAGATGTTCGTCGAAGACCGCGCGGGACTTGGTTACGACGAGTTGTTCAAAGCGACGCAAGGTCTGCTCGGTCAGAGCTACGCGCGGCCGGAACTGGCCGGAGGATTCTCTACGTTCACCGTCAACGTCCCGCAGATCGACGCCGAAGTGGATCGCGTGAAAGCGAAGTCGCAAGGCGTGCCGCTGCAAAACGTGTTCGACACGATGCAGATTTATCTCGGCTCACTTTATGTGAATGACTTCAACCTGTTTGGCCGCACGTATCAGGTCGTGGCTCAAGCCGATGCGCCTTACCGAGATCGCGTGGATGACATCACGAAATTGAAAACGCGCAATGCGGCTGGTGGCATGGTTCCGCTCGGCACGCTCGTGAAGGTGAAGGAAAGTTACGGCCCCGATCGCGCGCAGCGTTACAACGGTTATCCGGCTGCCGAGATCAACGGCGGCGCCGCGCCGGGATTCAGCTCCGGACAGTCGGAAGCGGCGATGCAGGAAATCGCGCAGACTTTGCCAAAAGGCATGGCGTCGGAATGGACTGACCTCACGTACCAACGCATCCTTGCGGGCAACACGGCGGTGTATGTTTATCCACTCTGTATCTTGCTTGTGTTCCTTGTTCTCGCGGCGCAGTACGAAAGTTTTCGTCTGCCGCTCGCAATCATTCTTGTCGTCCCGCTCTGCCTGCTCTTTGCAATCGCCGGCGTGTGGCTGACCAAGGGCGACAACAACATCTTCACCCAGATTGGCTTCATCGTGTTGATTGGGCTCGCGTGTAAGAACGCGATTCTGATCGTCGAGTTCGCGAAGCACAAACAGGACGAGGAAGGCTTGTCGCCGTTCGATGCCGCGATCGAAGCGTGCCGCTTGCGTCTGCGCCCGATCCTGATGACGAGCATTGCGTTCATCGCGGGTGTATTCCCGCTCGTGATTTCGCACGGCGCTGGCGCGGAGATGCGCAAGGCGATGGGCGTGGCGGTCTTCGCCGGCATGATCGGCGTGACGTTGTTCGGACTTTTCCTGACGCCCGTGTTCTACGTGGTGTTGATGAAACTTGGGTGGAGAAAGAAGTCGGAAACGACTCCCAAGCACGGCCCGGTTTCTAGCGCAACAGGCGCTGTGGCCGGGACTGCGGCCGTGCTCATTCTCCTCGCACTCGTGGTGACGGGTTGCAAGACGGCTGTCGGCCCTGATTACAAACGGCCGACGAACAGCGCTCCGACAGCCTACAAAGCAATTGCCGACACAAATAATCTCGGCGTGTGGAAAGAAGGCCAGCCGCTCGACACCTTGTCGAAAGGCGCCTGGTGGGAAGTGTTCGGCGACCGGCAACTCGACGAGCTGGAGCGTCGCGCGACCGAATCGAATCAGGAGCTCCAGGCGGCAATCGCGCGCGTTGAACAGTCCCGCGCCTCGGCACGGGTCGCTCGCGCGGAACTGCTGCCGACGCTTGATGCGAATCCAAGCTGGATTCGGCAGCGGTACTCGCCAAATCAGGAACCGAACTTCGGTGCGCTTACGGCGAATACTTTCAGCACGCCGCTGGACTTAAGTTACGAAGTCGATCTGTGGGGACGCGTGCGCCGTAGTTTCGAGAGCGCGCGTGCCGACGCGCAAAGTTCCCTGGCCGCGATGCACAACGTCCTGCTCACGTTGCAGGCCGACCTTGCGCAGAACTTCTTCACGCTGCGATCGCTCGACGCCGAGATCGCGACTGTTCGAGGGCAGATTAGATTGCGGCAGGAATTGGTTCGGCTCGCGCGCAGCCGATTCGAAGGCGGCATCGGCAACGAACTCGACAATGCTCGTGCCGAAAATGAACTGGCGAACACCGACGCTGAACTCGCCGCGCTTTTAAAACGACGTGCCGAGTTGGAAAATGCCATCGCCATTCTAGTGGGCGAAAACCCATCGCAGTTCAAATTGGCGGCAGTGACAAACATCGTCGTAGCCGGTCAGCCGCCGCGAGTGCCATCGGGGCTTCCGGCGGAGTTGCTCGAACGCCGCCCAGACGTCGCTCAGGCGGAGCGCGATCTGGCGTCTGCGAACGGGCGCATCGG
>DATHEW010000061.1:0-2076 GCA_035318425.1 Candidatus Acidiferrum sp.
AAGGTGATGAACGAAATCAAGGCTGAGGTGCGCGGCGTCGTCACGCAGATCCTCGTGGACAATGCCAAACCAGTCGAGTTCGGGCAGCCGATGTTCAAGGTGAAGCCGTTGTGATCCCTGAGCGGCGGCACTCCTGTCGCCGCATTGCTTCCCATGTTTGAGAAGATTCTAGTCGCCAACCGCGGTGAGATTGCCGTCCGAATCATTCGGGCGTGCAAGGAACTGAACATCCGCACCGTCGCTGTTTACTCCGAAGCGGACGCCAACTCCATGCATGTGCAACTCGCTGACGAAGCGATCTGCATCGGCAAGAGCCCCAGCAGCGAAAGCTATCTGCGCATCGATCGCATCATCAGTGCGGCGGAAATTGCCGACGTGGACGCTATCCATCCAGGTTATGGGTTTCTGAGCGAGAACGCGCACTTCGCGGACGTCTGCGAGAATTGCAACATCCGCTTCATTGGGCCCAGTTCCCGGGCGATGAATGCTTTGGAAGACAAAGCCGTCAGCCGCAACCTCGCCAAGAAGGCAGGCGTTCCGGTACCTCCGGGCTCCGAAGGCACCGTGGAGAACGAGCAGGACGCCCTGGCAACCGCCAAAAAGATCGGCTACCCCGTCATGATCAAAGCCGTCGCCGGTGGCGGTGGCAAAGGCATGCGTGTGGCGCACAACGATATTTCACTCGTGCGCGGCTACCAGACGGCACGGAACGAGGCGGAAAAAGCTTTTGGCAACTCGGGCGTTTACATCGAGAAGTTCATCGAGAATCCCCACCACATTGAATTCCAGATTCTCGGCGACAACCGCGGGAACATCATTCATTTGAACGAGCGCGACTGCTCAATTCAGCGTCGCAACCAGAAGCTGGTCGAAGAATCTCCTTCACCGCTGCTCGATCACAAGTTCAAGAACCTGCGCAAGACCATGGGTAAAGCCGCGGTCAAGATCGCCGAGGTCGCCCACTATACGAACGCCGGCACAGTCGAATTCATCGTGGATGACAACGGGAATTATTACTTCCTCGAGGTCAACAAACGCATCCAGGTGGAACATCCCGTCACAGAAGAAGTGACTGGGCTGGATCTCGTCAGGTTGCAAATCATGATCGCGATGGGTGAACCGTTGCGTATCTCCCAGAACGACGTCCACATCCGCGGCCATGCGATCGAATGCCGCATCAATGCCGAAGATCCTTTTGATGAATTCCGACCGTCGCCCGGACGCATCGAAATGTATTACTCGCCGGGTGGCCGCGGCGTCCGCGTCGATTCGCACGCCTACGCGGGCTATACAATCCCACCGCATTACGATTCGATGATCGGCAAGTTGATCACGTTCGGCAAAGACCGCCGCGAGGCGATGGACAAGATGAGCCGCGCGCTCAGCGAATACATGCTCACCGGTGTCAAGACGACGATCCCATTCCAGCAAGCGATCCTGAGCGATCCCAATTTCCGTCGTGGTGTTTACTCCACCAACTTTGTCGAGCGCCTGCTCAGCGGCTCTCGCCGCGAGTTGATCGAAGAAAAGGCTTAAGCCGCCCGCCCACACGTTCCCACGCTCGCCTTTTCCTGCGAGCTGTCTAAATTTGCCGCACGCCATGAGCCTGTTCTTCATGCTGATCGTGGTCACCGCCGCAGCGATGGGCGTTTACTACTACTGGCAGGAGGACGCTCGGCAACGCGACGCTACGGACCCGGCCCGCAGCTTTATCCTTTGGGCATTGAAAGGGCTGGCCGTCCCGCTGCTCATCTGGATTTTCTTCAATTCGGGATGGGTCATCGACGCGCTTTTTCCAAAAATCTCGCAAGCCAAAGGCGCTGGAAAGTGGGCATCGGTTTTCGTGCCTGCAACCATCGCATTTCTCTTTTACGCCGCGACGTGGTGGATCGTCGTGTCGCTCGTGTGGATCGCGACGCGCGTCTGCCTGCGCACCGAGAAACGCATCGACTTCTTCGCCAGCGGCGCGGTATGGCTTTTGTTTGCGACGCCGCTCGCGTTCTTTCTTTTGTTGCTGATGGATCTCGGCGGCATTGGGGTTGCGCTCGCTATCTGTGCTGCGTCCGTCGTTCACGG
>DATHEW010000062.1:0-2922 GCA_035318425.1 Candidatus Acidiferrum sp.
GAGCGCCGTGCGCACAAGCCCTTCCTCCAGCGAGAGCAGCACAAAGATGTCGGCGCGGCGCAGATGTTCGGCCAGTTGCAAGTGCGGCATCGGATCCACCCAGTCAATCGGCAAATCCCGCCAGCGTGAAAGCACTGGACGTATGCTGTCGTGGATTCCTTTCGTAATGAACAACCGCGCGGAAGGATGCCGGCGTCGAATCAGGCGAAAGGCTTCGAGCAAGTACGGCGTGCCCTTGCGCAGGGAAGGTCCCGCAGTGCAAACGATCGTCAGCGGCCGGTCTTTCGGTCGTGGACCATGTGCCGGTTTGAAGCAGTCCAGGTTCACGGGATAGCGTGTGGGCAAGACTTGCTCCGGACGGAATCCGCGCTCAAGGAACGAGTTCGCAACGTAGGAACTGGGCGCGAGAACGTAATCGACCATCGACATCATGGCTCGGCTCCGGTCGTACCAATAGCGCGGGAACGCGGGAAGCGTACAACCCCAGCGCGCGTATTCCTCCGAGATGATCTGCCAATAGTGATCGGGATGGGAGTTTCCGCCGTCAATCAAGGTCTTGCCACCGTGGCGATGCACCCACTCGAAGCAGTCATTGGCGTAGCCAAAGCTCGAAATCAAATTATCATCGGGTTGCAAGAGCTTGCGCACCCAACGGTCAAACCACGGCAGCAGGCGGAAACGAAAGGCTTCCGATCGAAACGGCGACATGACGCACGTGGCCGCATAGGTGGCGAGACCGATTGCCGGGTTCAGTGCAGTGCGTTCAGGTGGCACTCCGGCGGTGCCGCGACGTGTGCCCAGCGCCAGCAACCGAAGATGGCCGGCCTGTTCGAGAGCGACGGCAAAGGCGTCTGCAGCGCTACGGGCGGGCGTCGCCAGAACCCAATGTCTCTGCTGTTCCATCAGGAAATGCTTCAACCGCGAACCTGCCGCTCGTCCCAAACGGACTGAGCGCTCGGGTTGGCTGACACAGTGTTCACCGTGGCGGTGTTCGACTCGAGCCGGCTGGAATATAGCGCCAGCCGTGTTCCCCGAATGCCAACGATACGACGCGTTTCGGCGAAGTGATGCAACGCTTCTGGAACGCCGCAGAGGTCGTGGAAGTACATGTCCTGGGCATAATCGTGCCACAAAATCACGCCTTGCGGAGAGCACACCTTGAGCGCCACTTCTGTGTCATTCACCACGGAGGCGAAGTCGTGATTCGCGTCCACAAAGATCAGGTCAAACTTCTCTCCAGTCTGAAACAACCCCATAGAGACGGCACCCACCCGCCGGTCGATCCTGCGTTCCAATGGGGTACCCCGATACGCCTCGCCGTGTCGTGGATCAATGTCCACCGTGCATATTCGGATATCCTCAGCGGTGTTTTCCGCTAACAGGCGTGCGGTGTCACCGCGATAGCTCCCGATTTCGAGAATGCGTTTGGCCTCGAAACCGAGCGCGGCCTTGATGACGATTGCCGCATCGATCAATGGCGTGGACCACGCGCCGACGGGCAGGCGTTTGATCCGAATCTCGGTTTCTTCAAAACGGGGAATTACGTCGTGAGCGTCCACTTCGGGCAGATAATAACGGTACTTCAAACGCCGGGAAAGCAACGCGTCCACGCCCGGTTTTCTGCCACTCATTTGATAGAGCAGCCGAAACACGCGCGTTTGGAGCGGTTCGGAAGGAGGTTCGGGCACCATGTGCAGAATGTTGGGCGGGATTTGGCGACAGCGCAAGCGTCTCATCCTATCCACGGTTTCAACCCGGCTTGCGGTAAGCGGTGTAAGCGCCGCCACCAAACGGTTTGGTCCAATGCTTCATGCCAAGAAGGGTGTACATGTATCCGACAATGGTGATCAACAGCGGGGAGCGCACCTGATTGGCCCGGTGCAGCACCTTGGCCATGCGGTTATTCAAGCGCATAAAATCGCGTAGCTGTGAACCTGAAGTGATCTCACCGTTCTGCTCGACGACATCGAGGCCGACCCGTTCGCCAAGCAGGCGAAGGTGATCGAAACGCCATCGGGAAAGATGATGCGGCGGCCATTCGTGAGGATCCAGCGGTGCCAATGAATGAATCGACTGCGAATTGGGAACACCGACGACCACGTAGCCCTGCGGCCGAACCAGACGCGCTGCCAGTTCAAGAAATTCGACCGGGTTGGGAACGTGCTCGATCACCTGGAATGCGGTCACCAGATCGAAAGAACCGGAACGCGTCGCGGCGATTGCGCTCAGGTCATCCGCAAATATGTGATGGCCCTTGCTTCGGCTCATCGCCGCAGCTCGCGGATTCAATTCCAGCCCGAACGTCTCGTGACCATTCTTCCTGGCCATGTCCAGGAAGTAGCCGCCCCCGCACCCGACATCGCACACGCGGTTCAAGCTGTGCTGTTGAGCAAGTTGTGCTGCTCGAGTGAATTCTGGTTTCACCGCCGGATAATATGGACGGCGGGACAAGTGTTCGTAGAACGCGGCACCACCGGCGAGAGAGGGGTCAAAATACCGGAAGCCACAATTGCAGCACTGGAACAAGTTCACCTCTGTTCGGGAAGTCACCGGTAGGAGTTGTTCCGGGGAGAACCCTTCTTCATACGCATCCCACATCCGCTTGATGTCATCTCCTCGCAGAGAATCACTCACCTCAACCCGAACGCTTCCGCATAGATTGCACGGCGGTGCATCGACTGAAATACTCATGTGTGCTGCTACTCAAGCGCGGTGCCAACGTTCACCAACCGGCGCGCGCGAATTTCGCGAGGGTAAGAGCGTGAACTCCGCGGCGCAATCCACAAGAAGGTGACGCGTCCCCATTGCTCGCGATAGCTCAGCGTCCCCTCATCTTGTTGATCGACGAAAGGATTTCCAGCCGCAGCCGCCCCGTCAGTCCGAACTGCCACACGAGCGCGCCGCCGACGAGGCCCATCACCG
>DATHEW010000063.1:0-3763 GCA_035318425.1 Candidatus Acidiferrum sp.
TCGTAACGCCCGCGCACATCGCCGTACAACTTGTACTCGATCCCGTCCTTGTTGAAGATCCACTTGTTGTACTGCTTGTTCTCCTTGGAGACATCGGCCTTGATGTCTTCAGCCTCTTGCTCCGTGAGAATGCCCTTCCGCACCAGCGCGTCCATCAAGGCTTCTGATGATTGCGCCCGCACGCCCGGCATCAGGATGCTCGAAGCCAGAAGACCCGCTCCGAGAGTCGTCCATCTGCGTCTGGAATGTTTTTTCATAATCGGTTGGTTGCGTTGTGTGTTGCGAAGCTAAGGAATGGCCGTGACGGACAAAGGGCGCGCGAGCAACGATTGCGCAAACCAACCAAGGGGCGGCGTCCGAAAAGTGTCAGCTACTTTCCAAGCCGTCTTCACACGTGAAACGAAAAAACCCTCGGCCGGAATAAACCAGCCGAAGGAATGATTAACTTGGGCCGGGTGTTTTACGCAGCCTGCGAGATTTCGTCCTGCTTGCGGTCGCGCTGCTGGATGCGTTTGCGCAACTTGCGGAGTGCTTCATCCTGGATCTGGCGAATGCGTTCACGCGTGACGCCAAACTGCTCGCCCACTTGCTCCAGCGTCCGTTCGTCGTTGCCGCTCAGGCCGAACCGCATCTTCAGGATGGTCTGCTCGATGTTGGAATTCTGCTTGGCGCCGGTGACACTGCCCGTGGATGGATCCGATCACTCATGCTGCTCTCGGCGCGGCCGTGGGCTACGCGCTCACCGGGCGCAAGCTCGGCCGGCACGGCGCGGTTCTCGGTGCGCTCGCTGGAATCACGCCGGACATCGATCACTTCGTGCGTAGCGCGCATGACCCGCTGCTGTATGTGGAGTTCCATCGTTACTTCACGCACTCGCTCGCGTTCTCAGTCGTGGGCGCACTGTTACCTCTTCTTCCCTGGCTGTTTAAGCAAAGTTTTCGGGCGCAATTTCGCACGTTGTGGTTGTGCGCCTGGACGGCTTACCTGAGCCACTGCCTGCTCGATGCGAGTACAACGTGGGGCACGCAGCTTTACTGGCCCTTTTCGCGCGAGAGAGTGAGCTGGGACATTGTCGCGATTGTCGATCCGCTCTTCACTGGCGTGCTGGGAGGGTTGCTCATCGCCGGCCTATTACGGCAGTCACGTCCGCGCGTGATCTGCGGATTGGCGCTTGCGGCAGCTTATTTTTGCTGTGGAGCCATTCAACACAGCCGCGCGGCTGCCGTGCAGAAGCTACTCGCTGACGGTCGCAAACACACAATCGAACGCTCCGAGGTCATGCCCACGTTGGGGAACAACATCGTGTGGCGATCCGTGTATTTGGCGAATGGAACCATTCACGCCGACCGCATTCGCGCGGGATGGTTCTCGCGCGGCACGGCTCGCGAAGGAACAGCCCTTCCGCTCATGACGACAAATGATTTCACCGCACTGGAACAAGAAGGCAATTCACACCATCACGCCTTCGACCGTTTCAAATGGTTCACTGGCGGCTGGCTCGCGCGACCGGTGGACGATGCCACGATCATCGGTGACATGCGTTACTCGCGTTCGACGGAAGCGTTTGATCCCGTGTGGGGAATTCGCATCGACGCGGATCGCGTGGAATGGGTCAGCCGGGAACGTAACCGTCGCTTTGGCGTTGGAGAATTGTGAGTCGAGATCTCCGGCAAGGATTCGCGCTTCAAGCCGGTAACGGGTCGCTGAGCCCATTCGAAGTGGCGCGATGTTGCGGCGTCAGCGCGCTTTTCACCGGGCGGCTTCGCAGTCAAGCTTCAGCCATGAAACTCGTCATCATGTTCTTGCTGGCGACACTCGCGTGTCAGGCGGCTGAATTAGCCAAGACGTTGCGCGACGACGCCACTCGCGCAATGGACATAGGCATCAAGTTTTTCAGCCGCGAAGTCGCAGTCGAGGGAACTTATCTCTGGCAGTACAGCGACGATCTGCAGAAGCGTGAAGGCGAAGGCAAAGCGAGCGTGACACAAGGATGGATTCAGCCACCGGGAACACCCGCCGTCGGGATGGCGCTGCTGGACGCGTGGCGCGCTACGAGCAATCGCCTGCATCTCGATGCGGCGCGCGAGACCGCCCGCGGCTTGTTGCGCGCGCAAGTGAGGTCCGGCGGCTGGCATTACGCCGTTGATTTTGATCCCGCAGCACGGGGCAAAGTCGCGTATCGCGACGGCGGCGGCACGCGTCGCGCGAGGAATGTCACCACCTTCGATGACGATACGACGCAAGCAGCGCTGCGCTTCCTTGTCCGCATGGACGAAACGCTCGGCTTCGGCGACACGAACATCGCGGAGGCGATCAGCCAAGCGCTGAACGCTATTTTCAAAGTGCAGTATCCGAACGGCGCGTGGCCGCAAGGCTACGAAGAGTTTCCTGATGCCGTGAAGTTTCCGGTGAAGCGCGCGTCGTATCCGGCGGAATGGCCGCGCACGTGGCCCGGCAGCCAGCAATATTGGCTGCGCTATACGCTGAACGACAACGCGCTGGCGACCATCGTCGAGTCACTGTTCGACGTGACGCGAACTTACAAATCAACACGTGCCGGTAAGGCTCGCAATGACCTCGCCACTCGAGCAGAGGCCGCGGCACGCAAAGCGGGAGACTTTCTGTTGCTCGCGCAAATGCCAGAGCCACAACCGGCATGGGCGCAGCAATACGATTTCGACATGCATCCAACCTGGGCGCGGAAATTCGAGCCGCCGTCCGTCAGCGCCGGTGAGTCGAGAGGCGTGTTGCGCATCTTGATGAAGCTCTATCGCGAGACGGGAGAGCGAAAATATCTCGAACCGATTCCACGCGCGCTCGACTACTTGCGCCGATGCCGCCTGCCAGATGGAAAGCTGGCGAGGTTTTACGAGTTGCGTTCGAATCGCCCACTCTACTTCACGCGCGACTACACGCTGACTTACGATGACCGGGATGTGCCGACGCATTACGCGTTCAAGATTGCCGATGATCTCGATGCGATCACACGCGAGTTCAATGCGGTGAAAGCATTGTCTGTCGCCGATTTAAAACGGAACGCTTCGCCGCCGCCGAAGGCTTCACCCGACATTGAGAGGGAAGTGCGCGCCATCATCGCGGCACAGGACGCGCGTGGCCGGTGGGTGGAGGAAGGGCGGTTGCGCTACCACGGCGCGGACGACTCAAGCACGAACGTGATTCGCAGTGCCACGTTCATTCACAACGTCCAGACCCTGAGCCGTTATTTGGAAGCAACGAAAGTCCCGAGCAGTGCTGATCAATGATCGATCCCGGAGTTGTAGCGCGCTCGATAAAACCGCACCTGCATTCCCTGCGCATCCGGGTCGTTGAACGAAAGCGTGCCGCTGTCATTGGTCGGCGACGCCACTGTCGCCCAGTTCAAAAGATTGCTGGAAGCCTCGACGGTGACCATTCCAGCCGTCACTCCGGCGATGCGCAGCACGATGTTGCCTGAGTTATCGCGTGAGCCAAACGTCAGCATGCCCGCGCGGCAATCCGGGTAGAGCAACACTTCATCCGTACCGGTGAGTCCCAACACATCGGTGACCGTCAGCTTGATGCGGTAGTGATAACTATCGAGGTCGCACGGCGTGGGGCTGATCACCGTGGTCGATGTGCAATTCGTGTCCACCGGCTCAGCGTGTGTGTGGTCATTGTGATGAAGAATGGTCAGCCACTCGCAACGCAGTTGCCCGCCGGTGTGTTCGGCGTCGGTGACAGTTGCCGTCAGCGCGAAAACACTTTGCGTCAGCACCGAATAGCG
>DATHEW010000064.1:0-3728 GCA_035318425.1 Candidatus Acidiferrum sp.
TGCTGATCAGCATCGCCTCCTTCTTCACAATGGCCAAAGGCACTTCCGTTGAATACTGGTTCGGGAGCAAAGAGAACTTCAACGCCACGGCGAAGCTGGCGTTTTTTACAGGTAACAAAAACATCGCGCTGACCGTCGGCACGGTGCTGGCCCTCTGGGTGTTGGCGCGGCAGCGAAAATTTGGCTTCGCCACCATCGAGGCATTGCTCGGGCCTCCGATCGAAACGGCGGGCGTCATTATTCTGATCACGGCTGCGGGTGGCGCATTCGGCGGCATGCTGCGCAACGCAGGCGTGGGCGATGCCATTGGCGATGTAGCAAAAACCTATTCCATTCCCCTGCTCCTGCTTGGATGGCTGACGGCCGCGGTGATCCGTATCGCCCAGGGATCAGCCACCGTCGCTATGCTTACCACGTCTGCGATCATGTGGGACATGATCAATCCGGGCACCGTCGCGGACTCAGCGCAAATGATGTCCGCCGTGGGAACAAAGCTCGGGTTCCATCCCATGTACATGTTCCTCTCGATCGGGTTCGGCGCGTTCTGCTGCTCGTGGATGAACGATAGCGGATTCTGGGTCGTGAACCGGCTCAGCGGAATGACGGAGAAAGAAACGCTGAAGAGCTGGACGGTGATGCTGACGGTGACATCCCTGCTGGGACTGGTTCAGGTGCTGATCATGGCAAAGCTGCTGCCGCTGGTCTGATGGCTGCCAAGCGCCACTCTGCGCGAGGTCAGTAAACCCGGCGCAGGTTCGACGGAAGAATTCCCAACTCACCGCGATATTTCGCCACGGTGCGCCGCGCGATGCTGATGCCTTTTTCTGTCAGCATCTTCACGACTTCCTGGTCGGAGAGCGGCTTGGTGCCGTCTTCCTTCTTGAAGATTTCCTCGATCATCTCCTTCACGCTGGTGTTGGCCATCGATGCGCCGTCCGCGGTTTGCAGGCCCGAGGTGAAAAAGTATTTCATCTCGTAAAGTCCCTGCGGCGTTTGCATGTACTTGCCGGCCACGGCGCGGCTCACGGTCGTCTCATGAACGCCCACCACCTCCGCGACCTGGACCATCGTAAGCGGTTTCAGGAAGGCGCTCCCCTTCTCCATGAACTCACGCTGACGGTGAACGATTTCTCTGCCGATGTTCAGCAGCGTGCTCTGGCGTTGATGAAGGCTCTTGATGAGAAACTTTCCGGCACGAATCTTTTCACGAATGTAGTTCCGAACTTCCGAGTTCGATTCCGCCTGCGTCATCAGGTCCTTGTAATGATTGCTGATGCGCAAATGCGGGATGTGATCATTGTTCGTGGTCACCAGGAACTCGCCGTCGTCGCCCTTGATCACGAAAACTTCGGGCACCACGTAAATATCATTGTCGGGCAGGAACTCGCGGCCGGGGCGCGGATCGAGCAAAGCAATCCGTTGCAGCGCATCCTGAATATCGTCGATGTCGCGATCGAGCACGCGCGCAATTTCCGGGATGCGCCGCTTGCTCAAAGCATCGAAACATTGATCGATGATCTTGTATTCGAGCGTGTGCGTCTGCCGCTTGCGTTCGAGCTGGAGCAACAGGCATTCACGCAGATCGCGCGCGCCGACACCGGGCGGATGAAAGTTCTGGATGACCTTGAGCACGCTCTCGATCTTCTCCGGCTCAACGTTCGTGGAGAGCGACAACTCTTCGACCGCGACCTTCAGATAGCCGTAGTCGTCAATGTTGCCGATGATCAGTTCGGCGATGGAAATCTGGCCGTTGTTCAGCTCGGAAAGCCGCACTTGTCCGAGCAGGTTCTCCTGCAAAGAGGTCTGGGAGACGAGCGAGTTGAACATGAACTCCCGCTTCTCTTCATCTTCCTGCGTGCTGCGGGTCGGGGTGCTCGTGGCGGCAAAATTATCGCGCCAATCCTGGTCCAGTTGTTGAAGTTTCTCGAATTCCGCTTGAAATTCATCGACGGGCTCGCTGCTGGCCTTCTCTGTGGCGGGATCGAACTGGGTGTCCGCTGGAGGCTCCGCGAGATCGGCGGAAGCGGGCGGAGCGTCGCCTTCGGCATCCACGCGCTCGGGCTTCTCGTCCTGCAAATCGGTATCTGGAACCTCTTCCAAAACCGGGTTTTGCTGCATCTCCTGCTGCACTAAAGCCTGCAGCTCCATCGTCGGCGCCTGTAAGAGCGCCAGCGATTGCTGGAGTTGCGGAGCCAGCACCTGCGCCAGCGCCATTTTCTGTGATAAATATAAGCCTTGTGGCATCGCGTTCGATTCTAACTCGGTTTACCGATTGCTCAAGACACTACTCGGCACGCGCACTGCTTTTCTTGAAGAATCTTCGCTCATTTCTACCAAAAAAATCTTAGCGCACTTCCTCGCGAACAAAATGCGGCTTCAACGCATCGTTTTGATTCTCATTTCGTGCGCGGCTCCTTAACCTCGCCCGCGTGGCAGTTCAGTTCACGATTCTCGGCAGCGGCTCCAGCGGCAATTGCGCCTACCTCGAAACTCCCGAGGCGCGCCTGCTGATCGACGCCGGCCTGAGCGCGCGTCAAATCCGCAATCGCCTGCTCACCATCGGCCGCGCACCCGAAGGGCTCACCGGAATCCTGATCACCCACGAACATTCCGATCACGTGCAGGGTCTCGCCGTGCTCGCGGCCAAGCTGAACGTTCCCATTTTCTGCAACCGCCTTACCCGCGAAGCGATCGAGCAACAGCTTCGCATCAAGGTGCAGTGCAACATCTTCAGCACGGGCGCGAGCTTCGATGTCGGCGATGTGAGGGTGGATACGTTCAGCGTGCCGCATGATGCTTACGATCCCGTGGGTTTTCTTCTTCACACGGCCGCGGGCAGGATTGGCTTTCTCACTGACCTCGGTCACGCAACCAAGTTGGTCATCGAACGCGTCCGCACTGCAAACGTGCTCGTGTTGGAAGCCAATCATGATTTGAAGCTATTGCAGGACGACACACGCCGGCCCTGGAGCATCAAACAACGCATCCTCAGCCGGCACGGGCACCTCTCCAACAACGCGGCGGCCGACGTGGCCGAGCAAATCGTCACCGCCGACATGCGTCACATGTTCCTCGGCCATTTGAGCGGCGACTGCAATCGCCCGGAACTCGCTCATGGTGCCGTGAGCGAGCGCTTGCATCGGATCACCGCCAGCCACGTGTCCGTGGTGACCGCGAGTCAGGACACGCCTTGCGCCACGTTGACCCTTTAGCCGGTCGGTGCTTCCTGAAAACTTGCGCTGACCGCTTCGCATAACCACAATCCGCGCCCACATGCAGCTCATTCGCGATATTCACGCCGCCAAGCTCGGCAAAGCCCCTGTGATTTCGTTCGAGTTCTTTCCCCCCAAGACCGACGAAGGTGATCGCAATCTGATGGAGAAAACCATCCCGGCGTTGATGAAGCTAAAGCCGGATTTCTGCTCCGTGACCTACGGCGCCGGTGGCAGCACGCGCGAAAAGACGCTCACGATCGTCGAGCAAATCCAGAAGCGCCACGGACTGACCGCGATGTCGCATCTCACCTGTGTCGGCTCTACCAAGGAGCAATTGCGCGATGTGCTGATCGACGCCAAGGCGCGCGGCATCCGAAATATTTTGGCGCTTCGCGGCGATCCGCCGGCGGGTGTGAGCGAGTTCACCAGGACACCGGGCGGCTTCGAGTTTTCAAGCGAACTCGTGGCGTTCATCCGCGAAGTCGGTGGCTTCTCAATCGGCACGGCAGGTTT
>DATHEW010000065.1:0-2277 GCA_035318425.1 Candidatus Acidiferrum sp.
TGCTCCACTGGAAATCGACGCGCATCGCATCGCATTGCCGCTTCAATCCCGCCATGAAGCGCGAAGGCGACAAGTGACAATCCTGCGGAAAATAAACACCGCCCGCGACATCCAGTGTCACGTTGGGATCGAGCTTTGCGATCGACCTCGCATCGAGCACTTCAGCGGGCACGCCGAGATCGTTTGCCTTCCCGGCGTACGTCGCTTCTTCTTCCAGTGCGTGCTGGGTCTTGCACAGCAACAAGAGCCCGCGCTTCACGAGGCCGAAGTCGTTGTTCGGCAACGCCGCCAGCTCCTCGAAACACGCTCGACTCGCAAAACTCAGATCGCGCAACAACGGCGCGCTTCGCTGCACGTGGCTCGCGTTCGATGCCCGCCAGAATTTCCACGCCCAGCTCAGCAGATCGGCATCAAGACGCGGCTTGATGTAGAAGGGCGACTGCGGGTTCCACATCCATTTGAGTCCCAGCGCGACCATGCCGGGCGCCGCCAGCGGAACAAAATGGCTCGGCACGATCATGCCAGCGTTGCCGAAGGAACAGCCATTGCGCTGCCCGGGTTCGCGCTCGATCACTGTCACGTGATGCCCGCGCCGCGCGCAGTAATATGCGGTCGAGAGACCAATGACTCCGGCCCCGATGATGACGATGCGTTTGGAGTCAGTGGTCATTTCGCCGTCGTTCAGCGGGATCAGTGGACTCGGCTCGCAGGTGCATCAGGTTAGTTGCTTCCGCAACACAGCCATCGTCGCGGCTTGACGCTCTCGCACAAACGTCAACGCCTGACGGGCTTTCCTTTTCGCCGCATCGGGATGCTTCACCATTTCCAATACGGCGGGCGCGAATCGCTTGATCTCAGCTTCATTATCGAAATCAAACAGCCACTCACCCAATCCGATATCACGCCACATGAAGCCCTTGCTCGTTTGTTCTTCAAATCGGCCAACGATCGCGGGCACGCCATTGCCGATGCACATGATCGGCGAATGCATCTCGAGGCCAAACAAACCGGCACTGCGGACGTAGGTGCTCAGGGCTTCGTCCGTCAGCCAAAACTTTTCCCGCCAGACAACCTTGTCGCGAACTGCCGCGGGCAGTTTGTCGAAAATCATCTCCCTGCCCACGTCCATCTGGCTTTGGTCCTCGGGACAGAGCAGCACCTTCATTCCTGTCTCTCGGATGACGGCGATAATCGCTTCACGCAACGGAGCATGATCGTGCTCTTTCAGTTCGTCGTTGCGACGAGCGCGGCGGCGTTGCTCGTCCGTCATTGGCGTGCCGCGAATTTTCCAATAGGGCGTGTAACGAAGGCGCGGGATGCAACAGACGAACCCTCCATCCTCGAGTTTGTTGGCGCGCAAGAACGCGGTCGCAGATGCATCATCACGCAGGTCGCAGGCAAATGCGCCATCGGGCCCGAAGTCCATTACGGCGGCCTTCACGCCTTCGGACCTGGCCTTCTCCAGGGAAACGGAGTCGCGGAAAAACACGAACTTCGCCTGGTTCAGGATTTCCTTGTCGTTACCCGACAGGAACGAACCGTGCGTGATCCCGTAAACTCCGAACGGCTTTCCGGTGTGTTTCACAAACGTAGCGACGTCCTTTGCCGCCACGAGCGATGCTCCAGAGCCATGCAGAAGAAAATCCGCCCATGCGATCGCCTCGCCCAGTTCCTCGCTCGAAGCTTTGCCATCAGCTCTGATGCTTCCTTTCACAATGCGTAGTTTCGGAAAACGTTTGTGTTCCATTTCCGCCACTGCAGGAGTGAGATCGCCACTCGCCCAAAGCATTACCTCGGTTTCGGGAATGTGCTTTTCCAGGAGAGCGAGCACGCCCGGTGTGTGCGCGATGTCGCCGATGTTCACCACCTGCCATGACGAGCGTAACAGGATGCGCGGCCGACGGCTTGCGGCGATCGCTTCAGGCAGCGCCGCGATGATCGATGTGGCGAGTGTGGACTGTTTGAGGAACGAGCGTCTGTTCATGGTTGCCGATCTACGTCGCAACATCATTCACGGCTTCGAGGATAAAGATCAAACGCGACGGCGCCGTCCTTCGCACGCGTTGACGCACAAACGAATGGGATTCTTGTCACTGGCAGCGTTCGCAAATCTATTCCGAACGCAATTTCGTAGATCCCGGGTTGGGAGAACCGTTAGGCCGGTTGTTGTTCGGGCGTGGCCGCGACGGGCTGTGGCAGACGGGCGTTTGCCCTAGCCTGGTGAGCTTCGGCGTTCGCGGCGCGATTATCGAACCATTTGCGCGTGATCGGCTCATA
>DATHEW010000066.1:0-3781 GCA_035318425.1 Candidatus Acidiferrum sp.
GGGCGCTGCGTGTCCTCCCCCAGATCAAGCCAAAAGCTTCGTCACGACCTCGCCGTGGACGTCGGTCAGGCGGAAGTCGCGCCCCTGGAAGCGATACGTGAGCTTCGTGTGATCGAAGCCGAGCAGGTGCAACATCGTCGCGTGCAGATCGTGAACGTGAACTTTGTCCTTCACCGCGGCTGCGCCGAACTCATCCGTGGCCCCGTAAACGGTTCCGCCCTTCACACCGCCACCGGCGAACACCGTGGTGAACGCCTTGTTGTTGTGATCACGTCCGGGATTGTCGTTGCCGTTTCGATCGCGCGTCGGCTTGCGCCCGAACTCGCCGCCCCACACGACGAGCGTGTCATTCAGCAACCCGCGTTGCTTCAAGTCTTGGATGAACGCCGCCAACGGTTGATCAATCTCACGCGCTTTTGTCGGCAAACGATCCTCGATGTCTTGATGATGATCCCATCCACCCGCCCACACCTGCACGAAGCGAACACCGCGCTCAATCAGGCGGCGCGCGATCAATAACTGACGGCCCTGCGCCGTATTGCCGTACGCGGCACGCGTGTCAGCGCTTTCCTTTGTGATGTCGAAAGCATCCGTCGCCTCCGTTTGCATCTTGAACGCCATCTCGTAAGACGAGAGACGTGCTTCGAGCGCTGCCTCCTTCTGGAGATTCTGGCTGTGAAGTTCGTTGAGCTTGTGAACTAGATCGAGCTGACGCCGCTGCTCTCCGAGCACGGTGTATTGGTTGCGAATGTTTTGAATCAACTGGTCCTTGTTCGTGACCTGCGTGTTGATGCTCACGCCCTGATACACGCCGGGAAGAATTGAACTCTGCCAATTCGAGCTGCCGCCGGGAGGTCCGCCGCCAGGTCTTAACGAAACGAATCCCGGCATGTTCTGGTTTTCGCTGCCAAGTCCGTAAAGCACCCACGAACCAACGCTCGGCCGTGAGAGCCGCAACGATCCGGTGTTCATAAACACCGTCGCCACCTCGTGCGCCGGAATGTCTGTGTAGCACGAACGAACAATCGCGAGATCGTCCACCTGTTCGGCGAGCTTCGCGAACACTTCGCTCACCTCGATTCCTGACTTGCCATGTTTCGCGAACTTGAATGGAGAGGCCATCGCCACGCCGCCAGCCGAGCCGGGGATTTCCTTTCCGTCGTACTGCGTCAGCGCAGGTTTCGGGTCCCACGTGTCGATGTGCGATGGAGCGCCTTGTGCGAAAATGTGGACGACGTGTTTTGCCCTCGGGGGGAAATGTGGTGCACGGGGCGTCAAGCCACTCACCGGTTCGGCGCCGCTCGCGCTCGACGTGAACAAACTGTCACCCATCAAACCGGTAAGACTGAGGGCGCCAAACCCCATCCCGGCGCGTTGGAGAAATTGACGGCGAGTGGAAAAAAAGTCCTCTGGCTTCGCAATGTGTTCGCTCGGCTTCATAGCTCAATTCGTTGCAGTTCCTGACGCGACAAGCGAGCCAAAGGTTTCCCTCGATTGGTCACACGCAACAAAGAATGCCCCTTGCTCTCACAATCCAATCGCGACCAAACCCCGCTTCTGCATTAGTCGGTCCAGGGCCGATGGTCATGCGCCCTCAGCGCCGACGCGGCTTAAGGCTTAGCCGTGACCGGGGAGTGTTGGCCTGGCGGGAATGCGATGTACAGGCCCGCTTTCTTGAGTTGGTTTTTCAGCACCCACGTGCGTTGCGGAAAGTAAAGCATCACCAACCGCCTCTGTTCGGCAAGGTAGTGATCGTCGCGCGTAAACGGTGGATTGCGGCGATGGTATCCCCAGCGGGCTGACTCGGCTATCATCGCGCGGTCCACTTCGGCGGCGCGACTCATCCACCGACGCAATGACGCCGCTGCGGTCAGAGCGCCGTCGCCGAAGCAATGCTTCTGCGCGCGTACGGAGAAGGCGCGGCGGAACTCGGGATTGCCAATAAGCTGCGTCGCGAGTGGCAACAGCTCGTCCTCGCGATTGTCCACCACGTCATCGTGCGGATCGTTCAAGATATGTTCGCCGTCCCAGATGAAATATTGAAACGGCGCGGCCGGAAGACGCCGACGAATAAGGTAACAGTTCTTATTCTCACCCCAATCGAGGTTGCCCGCGTAAAAGTTGAGCAGGAGGAAATCAATGTAGTTGGTGACGTCCATGTGTTGTTGAAGTTGCTGATAACGTTCGGAGTGGCCCAGGTCCCGCAAGGAAGCCAGCGCCTTGAACGCGTCGCTCGTGCCGCCTTTCACCTCGTCTTCATTGAGGACGTCGTAATCTTCTTTTTTTCCGCCGAGGTACGCGGCGGCGAAGTTCGCGTCTGGCCGCTCCGTGAAATCATAAACGCCCCAGTAAAGTCCGTTGAGGAACAGATGCACGTAGCGGCTGTGCGAGGAGAGCCAGCCCATAGCTCGCGCGGAATCTTTCATCCACGCGTCGCGGATGCGCTGACCGCGGGCCGCTTGCTCGGGGTCCCAATGAATCCACGAATTGTTGTAATCAGCGCGCAACACCAACGTGTCAAACCGGGTCACGGGCGAATCAGGAAACACCTGGTAGTGGAGTTTTCCAGGGCCGTAGGAAGCTTTGAACAGAAGACGGAAGGCGTGCTTGGGCGATCTCGCCGGCACGCGATTCATGTTGCCCTGAACGCGCATGCCGCAGTCGATTTGAAAAGCACTCTCACCGTTCGTCAGGATCATCTCCACGGAGCAACGGCGTTCCCATTCGCTGCCCCGCTCCATCGAATTCAAATAAAGGCCACGCGGCCCGAACATGTCCTCGCGACAGCAAACCATTGAAACGATCGGCAACGATCTTAGCGCGTCCTTCAAGCGATCACGATACGCCAGGTCGTTCACCACGCGCGGGTCCATCTGGTATGCGGAAGGTTGGCCGCTCCACGCGGCACGTCCCGCGGGAAAGCCATGAGGGGCGGGTGATTGCCGCAACGCGTCGTCGAGGAAGAGGTAGCTGTGCGTGCCGATCACCGAGATGCGTTCGCCATTCTTGAACATTGCCGCGCGAAGCATCGTAGTGTTCGTGACACGCAATGGAGCGGCATAAGTCTGACCGTTCGTGAGACTCGGGTCGCTTCCATCGACCGTGTACCGAATCACCACATGGTCCGTCGGCGAGCGAAGTTCGATGGTGGTGGGACCATCGCAAAACCCTCGCGGCACACTGAAAGCGACTTGAGGCAATGTTGGCGGACTCGCGCTTTCAGCAGCGTGAAGGACAGGCGCATTCAGCCATGCGCCAAAAGCAAGCGTCAGTAATTGGATGAGGACATTAGCGCACCGTTTCATCGTTAATTGATCGGCGCCGACCCTAACGCGCGCCGCTCGAAAGGGAAGCGCGTTTGGAACAATACGCCGCGTCAACATCTCTCTCTCGTGAACGCCATCCAATTTTCCTCGTGCGACGATTCGTGATGTCGGGTCAAATAGTTCAACAAGTTCGCCGACCCATGATTTCATTCATCGTTCCCGCGCATAACGAGCAGACCTGTCTGCCTGGCACGCTGCAGGCGATTCATGAGTCTGCCCGTGTCCTCGACCGGCCGTATGAAATCATCGTGGCGGATGATGCGTCCACGGATGCGACCGCTGACATCGCGCGGCAAAAAAACGCATGCGTGGTGAGCGTGAATCATCGGCAGATCGCCGCCACGCGTAATTCCGGCGCACGCTCGGCGAATGGGGAACAATTGTTCTTTGTGGATGCCGACACCACAGTCAATCCCCGCGCCCTCGCCTGCGCTTTGCGCGCGATGGACAAGGGA
>DATHEW010000067.1:0-7022 GCA_035318425.1 Candidatus Acidiferrum sp.
GACGACTCCCAATCAGCAGCGAAGCGGATTGGAGCTTTGTGGGCGCTGAGCGGATTGAACCAGGTTGATTCCACATTGCTGCGGCCGTTGTTTGTAGATGCGAACCGGAATGTGCGACGCGAAGCCGTGCGGGCGTCGGGCGACGCAGGACTTCCTCCCGGTGAAATGTTTTACCAATCGGCAATCAGCCACGACTCCGATCCGGAGGTGCGAGCGGAAGTGATTCGTGTGACCGGGCGGTTTCTCGCGAACGCGGATCCGCAAAACCTAACTGCGGTGCAGAGCGCGATCCGGATTTTACTCAATGGTTTTGATCTCACTCCGCTCGAAGGCCCGACCGGACGAAGCACTCACAACGGAAAGGTTATTAAACTGGGCGCTGCTTACGAACGCGAGTTCGAGCGCTACCTGGTGCGCCTGTTCCTGGAGCAGCAGCCGAAACTCGTTGCGGATTTTCTGTCCTTCGATTCGCAGGGACGCCCACTGGAAAACACCGTCCTTGGCACGCTCGCGCTTGACCCGAAAGACAGCGCGTCGCGCCTCGCCGCGTTGCTGCCGCGTCTTGAGCGTGCCTCCGGGGAGGAAGAATTACTGCGGCTCGCGCAGTTCCCTGACGCGCCCGGAGTCGCTGATGCTCTGAAAGCCACACTGCAGAACCCCTCAACGCGCCGGGCCACGCTTGAGTCGCTCTTGAAAGTCCGCAGCCGGTTGGACACAACGAAGCTCACCCCTTTGCTCGATGACGCTGCAATGACGCTTTGGTCCGAAGACAGCGCAGCGCGAGATCTATCCGTGCGCATCGCCTCCGCGTTCAAGCTTACGAGCCTCGAACCGAAGCTCGTCATAGTGTTGAAATCTTCTAACGTTTCCGTTGCCGAACAAACGGCGGCGCTGCGCGCCTTGCGCGAACTGAAGTCGTCCCAGGCCGAGTTGTTCGCCAAGCTGGCGCGAAGCTCAATCGCGCTGCGCGATGACGCGCTCGCCGCATTGGTCGCGGCGAGGAACGAACGCGCACCGGCGCTCACGATCGAACTTTGGTCGGAGTTGAATTCATCACAACGACGCAGCGCGCTGGCCGGACTCACGGGCACGAAGAGCGGAGCATCCGCAGTCGTGAAATCCGTGAAGGCGGGCGAGTTGGAGAAGCGCGACCTGGATGCCGCCACACTGGACAAGTTGCACGCGGTTTTGGGCAGCGATTCGGAGCTCGCCTCGCTGATGTCTGAGATGGCCACACTGTTCCGACCGGCATTGCGACTGGATGGAAAAGACAACGCGTGGGTGGACAGCAACATCACGCTGGATGGAGGGTTCACGGTGGAAACGTGGGTGAAGCTCGATGCGAGAATCGACAACAATGACGGGATTCTCGGAGCGCCGGGCGCACTCGACATGAATTTCTACGCGGGGCAATTCCGTGTGTGGGCGGGCAGCGGCGTTCACGACGTGATCGTGGCGAACAGGAAGATGTCGCCGGATATTTGGACGCATGTTGCCGTCACGCGCGACGCGGCGAACAAGCTCCGCATCTACATTAACGGTGAGTTGGACACGGCGGAGTCAAAGATAGTGACGAACTCGTTCCCGAATTGCCGGCTCGGTTGGACCGCGCCGCCACTAGGCACGGCGGGTTGGTTAAGCGAGTTTCGCGTGTGGAATCGGGCGCGGACGGCGGATGAGGTTCGCGCGAACTTCGATCGGAGCTTCGAAGACGAGGCGGGCGTCATCGGCCTGGCACATCACTTTGCAGGGATGAATTGGAGCAAGCTCCAGGCTGGCGCGAAGGTGGCGAAGACGTCGGATTTTCCAGCTCTATTAAATCCAGCAGAAGCGAAGGCGCTGGCAGAAAAGTTTTCCACGTTCCGAAAATTGGCGGCAAGGGACGGCGACCTCACACATGGCCGATCCGTCTTCACGACACTCTGCATGAGTTGTCATAGCGTCGGTGGGCAAGGCGGACAGGTGGGACCGGTGCTGAACGGCGCGGGCGCGACGGGAGTTGAATCATTGCTCCGCAATCTCCTCACACCGAATGCGGCGATGGAAGCGGGCTACAGGGTTTTCCGCGTGGAGTTGAAAGACGGCGACGTGTTCGACGGTGTATTGGTGTCGCAGGACAAGGAGGCGATCATTCTTCGCCGGCCGAATGTGGACGATACGCGTATTCAGCAAAAGGACGTGCGACGCGGAGACTTCGTTCCTCGAAGTATGATGCCTGACGGATTGCTGGAAGCCTTGCCCGAAAAGGATGTGGTTGATCTGCTGGCATTCCTCAAGACGTTGAAATGATCGAAGTAAAGCCGGCATCCGACGGACAAACGACTTGCCGAAAAGCAAAAGGCGCCTCGCTTGAGGCGCCTTTTTCAGAAGGGAATTCCGCGTCAGTTTTTTGGCTCGTAGATGATGTCCACAACCTCGCCGGGAACGAGTCCAAGATTCGGCGGCAAATTAACCGAGAAAGGTAATCCCAGTTCCACCTGCGCCGTGGTCGGAGCCAGAAGCGCCAGCGAGATCGGCTCGAGCTGCATGCCCACGTTGCGGATGGTGCCTGTGGCCGTCTGGCGCTGGAAAGTGCGACGGCGAATCTCCAGCGTCTCGCCAGGTTTCGGAACGCGCGTGAGCGGCGGCCTCATGTAAGCAATGATTTGCTCGGGTACGGTAGCACTAATGATCACGATCGGTGTGCCCGCCATGATCGCTTCGCCGACGTGATTGCTGACTGCGCTCACGATGCCATCCATGGGCGCGCGAAGAATCAGGTTCGTGGTGGCGCTCAACACTTCTTTCTGAGCACGAATCGCGTTGTCGATGGCGGCGAACGCATTGGCCGTATCGCTCTGGAGCTTCGGCAAGGTTTGTTCCTTCAACAGCAGAAACTTTTCCATTTCCACGACATTCGTTTCCATCGCCTGCCACTTGTAACGAGCGGCGTTGAACTGGTTGGAACTGGACAGCGTGTTTGTGAACAACTCGGCTTCCATGAGGAATTCAGCCTCGGCGAGTTTTGCATTCACTCGATCTACCGCCAACTGAACGCGCTGTTCCAAAAACGCCAACCGTTCCCGCTCATAGGTCTGGCCGGTGCGAAGCTCGCCCACTTCGATTCGTTGGCGCATGACAGCCAGGTCCGCTTCCACCGCTCGAAGCGATGCAGCGAGAACATTTGTGTCCGTGACATTCACCACTGCGATCACGTCGCCCTTCTTGACGTGTTGAAAACGGACGGCGTGCAACTCTTCGAGTATGCCAGGCAGTGTCGTAATGACGCTCGCGGTCTGTAGTTCCACTTGCGCTACGACGTTCGAAGGGAACACGTATCGCTGCCAGAGCACGGCAATGCACGCGATGATGGCAATGAACGTGAGAACCGGCAGCGCCTGAATGCGGAATTCGCGCCAGCGCTGCGATGCTGGTGTCGGAATGGGTGTCAGTGGTTCCATGTTCAAATCTCCGATTCGTCTTCCGCCTGCATGCTAGTTACTCGGGATACACCCGTGGTGCTGCGCAACTCCGTGAGCATGTCTTCAATGCGGCCTGGATCACGCAGCAACAGTCGATAGGAAAGATCCGTGCCTTCGTACCCTTCGTGAGAGCGCTGGCTGGCGCACAGGGTGCGGCGGCTGTGGCGGTTGAGACGTTTGGTAAGGTCGGACAACTCCACGAGCGGGCGAGCCCAGTGCAGGTTGACGATCAAGTCGTAACGATGTCGGCTGCCAAATGCCGTGGTCCAGAGATACAACATTGCGACCGCCAGGATGCTGCACCCGATCACAGCAGTGGTAAACTTCTGCGAACCACAGGCAATGCCGATGACCAACACCACCAGCACATAGCTCGTATCAAGCGTGTCGCGCAAAATGTTGCGGAAGCGAACGATGGCGAATACCGCCATCATGCCGAAGGCGGTCACGAGATTGTTCGACAAGACGTTCAGGACGAGCGCGACGATGGTCGGCATGATCACAAGCGCATTCACGAACGAGCGCGAGTAAGAGAGGCCGGAATGGGTGAGCATGTAAACCCACGCAATCAGATGGCCCATGGCGAAGGCCAGCAAGAGCCCGAGCGCGAGCGCCGGAAAGTTCGTAGGCGCAACGCCGTAGTCGCCATGCGCCATGCCGTAAAAGGCAGAATCCCACCATGAGTTCATTTCGTCTTTGAGTCAGTACTGAGCGCGCCTTCACGCGTGTTAGCGTCACGCGCCAGGCTTGGGTTGAGTTGGATCAGGCGGCCAGTGACCAAAACCGTGCGATGGTCGAGCTTTTGAGCCCGGCTTCGCCGCTGGTTCCAATTCTGCGCCATACAATTTGTTCCGCCGCGCCGCGAGGTGACACGTTTACTCGTTCCAGCGGTGAGACGGTTGGTTATTTTTCACTGAATCGTCACAACAAAGTCAAGCGTGTGGGCTGTGCTTCCGTGGTCGCAAAAACCGTCCGGTTACTTGAGCAGCCTCCGCGTGACCTTCAGCAGCGTGTCGATTTCGGAGTCTGTGCCGATGGTAATGCGGAGGAAATCGCGCGTTTCCGGATGCTTGAACCAGCGCACCAGGACTTTGTTCGCGCGGAGCTTTTCGAGCCATTGTTCGGCCGGAAATCGGGGCGGGCGCACAAGGATAAAATTCGTGGAACTCGGAAAAACTTCAAAGCCCAACTCCCGCAGCGCTCGGCTCAAACGCTCGCGCGTGGCGATGACGCGCCGGAAGTTGCGCCGGTAATACGGCAAATCCTTCAGTGTGGCCTGGGCGGCGATCTGGCCAAGGCCGTTGACGTTGTAGCTGTCGCGCATCTTGTCGAGCGCCGCGACGAGTTCGCGATGCGCGATGAAATATCCGACTCGTTGGAAGCAGAGGGAATATGCCTTGGAAAACGTGCGCGCCACGATGGCGTGCCGATGCTTGAGAGCGAGGGATGTGGCGTCCTCTCTGGCGAAATCGACGTAAGCCTCATCCAGTACGATCACGCCATTTTGCGCGCGGCAGAGCGCGTCAAGCTCTCGCGTCGTGTAGCCGCGGCCGCTGGGTGCGTTCGGTGTGGTGACAAATGAGAGCGCGGCGTAAAAATCCCACGAACCTGAACTCTTTAGCTTGCGCACAGAAGGCAACACAAAGTTCGGTTCAAGTCTCACGGCGTTGGTGCGGGCGCCGTGAGTCTCGGCGAGCACAGAATACAGCGAATAGCTTGGCGTGAAATACTGAACCATCGTCTGGCTGGCCCGGGGCATCCTGGAAGCGATAGGTGAATCCGCCGGCGCCACAAACGTCCGCACAGCCAGCGCGAGAAGCTCATCTGAACCGTTGCCCACGATGATGTTCTCGGGCGCGCAGCCATGAAGCTTCGCCAGACTTTCGCGCAGTGCTGAGGCAGAGGGATTGGGATAGAGGCGCAACCGTTTGTCCACGGCAGCGCGAGTTGCCTGCAATACTTTGGGTGAGGGCGGATACGGATTCTCATTGGTGTTGAGCTTGATGAGACCACGAATTTTCGGCTGCTCACCAGGAACGTAGGGATGCAACGCCTTTACCAGAGGGCGAATAAATGCGGAGGAACGTGGCATTAGTCGTCCGCTCCGTGTGCTTTCTGACGTTCGGTGGGCGTGCCATGAACGAAATTCTGCAAACGCCGATCGGGGCCGAACGCCGCGACCAGCACGTTACGTTTCCAGCGGGCTCCATAGACCCAGAATTCTTCGCGCTTCTCGCCGGGACGTTTCTCGCGCGGCTCGCCCAGCAGCGCAGTGACTTCGTCCGTCGTCATGCCGACCCGGAGAAGTTCCAACTTCTTCAAGCTTACAGCCGGGCCCGAACCGCAGGATCGCGCGAAGAGGGTGAAGCCCATCATCAAGGCAGCACATACTGCAATGGTGACGATCCAAAGCGCGTGCGAGTCGAGGCTCATTTCCCGTTGAGACGAATCGAAGCCGAGCGCCCGTGCGCATCCAGTCCCTCCACCTCGGCGAACTTCTGAATGGTGGACAACGACTTCTTCAACGCCGCGCGATTGTATGCCACCACACTGGTGCGTCTTTGGAACTGGTCCACAGTCAATCCGGCGAACGAAACCCCTGCCCCGCCCGTCGGCAATTCATGGCTCGGGCCTGCGATGTAATCGCCGAGCACCGTCGGAGAATAGTTGCCGAGGAAAATCGCTCCCGCAGTGATGATCTGATCCGACAACTTCTCCGCCCCGCGCGTCATGACTTCACAGTGCTCGGGAGCCAGACGATTGGTTAACTGCGCGCCATCGTCGAGGGAGCGCACATGGATAAGCCATCCATTCGCTTTCAACGCGCGTTCGATAAACTGACGGCGCGCCAGTTTCGGCAACTGCTTCTTGATCTCGCGTTCGACCGCGAGCAGCAACTTCGCTGACGGCGTGACCAGCCAAACGCGTTCATGCCCCGAACCGTGCTCTGCCTGGGCCATCATGTCAGCGGCAACAAACCTCGGCTCCGCGGAATCATCGGCGAGCACCAGCAACTCGCTGGGGCCGGGAAGCAGGTCCACCGCAACATGGCCGAAGAGCAATCGTTTTGCGGCGACGACATAGGCGTTACCTGGACCGAATACTTTTTGGACGTGGCGAATCGTCGCGGTGCCGTAGGCCATGGCGGCGATCGCCTGAGCACCGCCGATTTTGTAAATCTCCGTCGCTCCCGCCGCCCGCGCCGCGAACAGGAGCGCGGCATTTACTTCTCCCGCCGCGTTGCACGGCGTGCAGACAACGATCTCTGAACATCTGGCCACGCGCGCCAGCGTGACCGTCATCAACGCGCTCGAAACCAGCGGCGCTGTTCCGCCCGGGATGTAGATGCCGACGCGTTGAAATGGATCGAATTTTTCTCCGACCTGGCCACCCTGCGCGTTTTTCCCGGACCAACGGCGGCGCAACGATTTGCGGCTGAAGCTCTCGATGTTCCTTCGCGACGTCTCCACCGCCCTGCGCAGTGATTCATCGGCTTTGATGGAAGCAGCCAGCAGTTCAGCCTGCGTCACCGCGAGTTGATCCAGAGTCAGATGTGCCTGG
>DATHEW010000068.1:0-3210 GCA_035318425.1 Candidatus Acidiferrum sp.
AATGAGCCAGGGCGGTCATCGCAGGACGACCCTTTCCAGCCGATATTGATCGACTGATCCGTCAAAAACTCTGGCCGGTGCAACGCATTGCAGCCCCGTACAGCCATTTCGCGCGCCCACTGCCCCGGACATGCGCGCAAACGTCCTGGCACCGCCAGCGCGAGGCATCTCCGACCCTTCAGGGATGACCCGTATCGTCGTGTTCTTCAGCGCGTCGATGGTCCGGCGATGCTGGCAATCCTGGATGACGATGCCGAAGCCGACGACCAGCGCGATCAGCGCGGCCGTCGTGAAGTTGATTTCAAACGAGAATTTCATGCCGGCGCCACGATCAGTTCGCCGTACGTGGCGGTAGCGCGCTGGCCGGCTTTGTTGTTGATGCCCTTGGCGCGGACCACCGGCGTGATGCTCAGGCCGCGAAAGATTTCCCGGCTCTCCGGAGAGTCACATGTCGTGAGCAGCCACTTCGCCTGGATCGACGTGAGCCGATCGCGCAGCTCCTGCATTTGCGCAGGAGCCCACATCGCGTAGGTCTTTACCTTCCCCTTAATGTAGGGCGGATCGAAAAAGAAGAACGTCTCGGGCGAATCGTATTCGGCCACGCACTGCTGCCATGAGCGGTGTTCGATGATCGTTTTATCAAGTCGGCGATGTAGGGCATCGACGACGGCCCGTTTGTTCGCAAGAGAACTACCCGCTGCTCCGCCGCTGACTTTTGATCTGCCGAAAGAACGCTCATCATCTGCGAAACAGTTTTTGCGTCGGACGAGCCAACGAGCAGCACGTTGTATTTCGGTGAGGCCGGGTTGATCGATGAACTCATAGAATTGCGCGCGGCTGTTCAGCAGGAACTCGAACTCCCGATCCAACTCGGACCAGTGGTACTTCACGTTGAGATACAGCGACACGAGTTCCTTGTGTGTGTCGTTGATCACTTCCAGCTTGCTCGGCTCCTTCGCACAGAAGACCGCCAGCGCGCCGCAGAACGGTTCCACGTACGTGTTGTGCTTCGGAATGCGCGGCAGCAAATGGTTGAGCAGACACCGCTTGCCACCAGGCCATGAGAGAATCGGTTTGGCGTGTTCGTTCTTCATGCGGGCGAAAGGTGTGTGGGGATGAACAAGCCTGACTGCGACTGCGCGAAACGATCGTCCGAATCCAGGCCCGGCATCACTATGCCTTCCATCGAGCTGATCGAACCGCCGGGAGAGGAGAGGGAGTGCAGCGCCAGCTTATGCGAATCAAATGTGTCGCCGTGCTGTCCGTCCGGACCAAGATCGCACACGAGCATGCCGCGATCTTTCTTCACCAGGCGAAAGTCCTCTTTGATGTAACGCTCCGGAGCGACCGTCATCCGGTTCTCTTCAAACGTGTTGATCAACCGGTTGCCGTAAACCTGCTTCTTAGTCAGCGGCGTGTCTTCGCCTGGGAGTTCCAGCGTCTCGCTGTTGACCACAATCTCGACGGGAATGTCTGCCGCGAACGCGGCCTTCACGGCGCGCGCAAAGAGACGTTCGTTCGTTCCGTCGATCGACAACTTGCGGCCGCGTCCACCTTCGGCGCGCGCAGCGATGGCGCGAACAATTCGCGCGGACCACTTCATCTGCACCGCCGGATCGCCTTGCTTCCAGATGCACGTGAGGACCCCGACGAGTTCGTTGCCGCGTCGCTCCAACACGGTGAACGCGCTGGGATTGCTCGTGTCTTTCTCCGTGGTCGCTGTGTCCCAGCCGAAGCCGACTGGTCCCGAACCGATGTGCGTGAGCAGCCATTCGATGGCCGCGTCCAGATCGTAATCCGCGTCGATCGAGAACAGCTTGCACTTGCCGATGCCGCGCGCCTGGGCAACGTCGAGCAGCTGCGCCGGCAATGCAGCGGTGCCGCCGAGCACGAAGTCCGCGCCGTAGTTGCGACGCCAGGCATCCTTGTTGAACGCGCGGCGGAAATGCTCTTCAGGCGAGAGCGGCTTGCCGTCGCTCAAATCGTAAACCGGGATGCCATCCGCCCACGCGTCGTAAGCCGAGACGCGCAACACCATCACGCCCAGTTCGGTCTTGTACCAGTTCCCCAGCTTGTTCACCGGGAACGTCGCCCCGATCGGCGGCGCCAGCATCGTGTAGGAGAAGTGCGCGTCGTCCGGAGGCGGCGTGGTCGCGAGCGTGAGGCGGAACTCCGGATTGCTACTGATGATCGGCTCGATCGCTTCCCACGTTTCCAGCCACTGCGGCGCCCGGCCGACTTCGTCCGCCATCAAATCGCCAGTCTCACCAACTGTGGACGCGCTCAGCGCGACGACCTTCGTGCGCGAGTAAGTTGTGCGCGAATGGAAGTAGCGGAACTCCATGCGCTGCGCCTCGTAGATGTCGGCGAGGTCGTCGTCGCTCATCTTCGTGAGATCGAGATTGCCCTTCGCTGAGTCGGCGAGCTGCAGCCGCTCGGTTGCATCCTGCTCTGATTGGAAAGAACGGATGGCCTTGCCGATGATCTCCGCTTCCTTGCGCACGATTTCCCGCGCGAGGTTTAATTTCACCGAGCCGAACACCACGGTGTGGTTCGGCTTCTTCATCATCTTCTTCAGCGCGATCGCCGCAAACGTCGTCGTCTTGCCGTACTGGCGGCGCGCGACAAATGCGGAGAGCCGATACAGATCGACGCCACGGAAGTACTCCGCCTGCGCGGTGCGCAACTTCAGCGTGCCTTGTCGGGTCGCAGGCTTGGGCTCGCCGGCCTCGATGATCTTCGACGCCGTCTTGATCGTGACACTGCGGATTTTATCCACTGTGGGTTCGGCACTCTTTGTTGTGTTGCGCGGTGCCATTACGCCCAGAGCTCCCCGAAGATGTGTTGGCCGAGTTGCTCGGTCTTGTCGGCTGTCGCGGCGGAGCTGCTCGCGATTTCCATCGCGCGCTTGTCCTCCCACCACTTCATGAAGAGGGCGATCGTGTCGCGTTGGAACTTCTGCCGGCTGAGCGCGGAGTCCTCCCGATCGCGCGCCGCACGTTGGACCGTTGACCAGCCCTTCGGATCTTCCTCGGCCATCGTCAGCAGCGACATCATGCGCTGGCCTTTGCTGAACAACTCGTCGTCGCTCAGTTCCGGACGCAGGTTCCGCTCGTCGTCCAGCAGCGCCGCGATCTTCTGCTCCCGTTCGCGCGCCCGCTGCCGCGCCGAATACCAGGAGAGCCATTCCGAGAACGAACCAGCGGAGAC
>DATHEW010000069.1:0-3247 GCA_035318425.1 Candidatus Acidiferrum sp.
CGAGCAAACGCCGGCCGGGATTTTTTGGGCGCTCCTGCCCTTCACGCTCGAGACGGTGCGCGCGGAAGACGTCGATGCCGGGCACTTGATGGAGCGTCGCTTCCACGGTCGATGAGGCGACCTTGCCCATTTGGAACACGATCACGGGCGTGGTCTTGCCCGTCGAGGCGCGCTCGATCTCGCGGCGGAGTTCACGGTTACGTTTCGCTTCACGTATGGCGTTCAGGAGCATGAAAAGTGCTCTCGCGGTTTTGCGTCGAGCGTGCAACGTGCTCTCAAATGAGCGCGCGCGCGTCAAGCTTCGCCGCGTCCGCAATCGTATTGCAGTTTCGTGGCACGTCTCCTACCAGTGGCGCGCGTGACGTATTCCGAGGCCATTCAGTTCCTGCGCGGACTCCAGATGTTCGGCGTGACCTTCGGCCTCGAAACCACTCGCCAACTCTGTCGCGCCGCCGGCAACCCTCACGACAAACTTCAGTTCATTCACGTGGCAGGAACCAATGGCAAAGGATCGACGTGCGCCATGCTGGAAACCATTTACCGCGCGGCAGGGTTGCGAGTGGGATTGTATACATCGCCGCATCTCGTGAGCTTTCGCGAGCGCATCCAGGTGAACCGCGAATTGATCAGTGAGGCCGATGTGATGCGCCTTGTCGACGAGTCTCAGCGCTGGTTGCACACGTTGCCTGCCGATACCGCAGCGACGTTCTTCGAGGTGGTGACGGTGATGGCTCTTCGCTATTTCGCGGAGCAACGTTGCAATCTTGTGATCTGGGAAACAGGCCTGGGCGGACGGTTGGACGCAACGAACATCGTGACGCCGCTCGCGAGCGTGATCACGAACGTGCAGTTCGATCACGAGAAGTGGCTGGGTGATTCGCTGGAGAACATTGCGAGAGAGAAAGCCGGGATCATCAAAGCGCGCGTGCCGGTGGTCACGGGCGTCGAAGACTCGCGCGCGCTGGAGGTGATCAGTGAAATTGCCGCGCAGCAGCTTGCGCCGTTGCACACGATCACGAATGAAGACGTTGCTCGGGTGCCGAAGAATCTGCCGGTCGCTGGCGAGCATCAACGCATCAATGCCGCCGTCGCATTACGCGTGGTCCAAGTCTTGAATGGTGCGTTGCCCGTCACGCCGGAGATCGAGCGCGACGGCCTGAAACATCTGAGGTGGCCGGCACGTTTCCAGGTCGTGACGCGCGGCAGTCAGACGATCGTTCTCGACGGAGCGCACAATCCTGCGGGCGCACGAGCGTTGGTGGATGCGGTGCGTTCGAAATTTCCATCCCAGTCGCTGACGCTGGTGCTCGGTGTGCTCGAAGACAAAAATTGGCGCGACGTGTGCCACACGCTGGCTCCGCTCGCGGCGGAAATCATTACGGTGCCAGTGGCGAGCGCGCGCTCGGCTGACGCAGCGCAACTCGCGGCCGCGTGCCGGGAGGCGAATCCCAACGTGCGCACCCGAACCGAGCCGTCGTGTGCGGAAGCATTGAAGTCATCGAGTGGCGCGTCTCTGATCCTTCTGACCGGCTCGTTGTATTTCGTTGGCGAAGCGATCGAAGTGCTCGGGTTAAGCACCGCGCCGGGCGAACGCGCGTTGAACGAATGGACGCCACCCGCGCAGCGCAGTGGGAATTGAGCCGAACGTTTCTTGTCATTTGCTGCTCGAAAGATGCCTTTCGAGTCCATGCGCCGAAACAAGACTTGATTCCAGCCTGACCCGCCGAAACAATACCGACACTGACTTATGGCTGACATCGCTAACAAGTACCCCGAAAACATTACCGGCAAGTTTTACGTCGATAATCAGTGCATTGACTGTGACCTCTGCCGCGAAACGGCTCCATCGAATTTCACGCGCAACGAAGACGGCGGCTACTCCTACGTTTACAAACAGCCCGAGAGTCCCGAGGAAGAAGCGCTGTGCAAAGAAGCCAAGGAAGGATGCCCCGTCGAAGCCATCGGTGAAGATGGCGCGTAGTCGCTGTCCTTTCTCGAAAGCCCGCAGGCGCACCCTGCGGGTTTTTTATTTCCCCGCGTGCGCCGCGAGCAATGCTCGGCGCAACATGTCGAGCGCCTGCTGGGAAGAGATGTACTTGAATGTTTCGCGATCGAAGTTGTTGAGCGCCCGCTTCACCTGCACATCGTTCGCGGTAGCGAGTGCGATGAAGACGGTGCCCACTGGCTTATCTTTCGTGCCGCCGCTCGGTCCGGCGATTCCCGTGACAGCGATCGCGTAATCACTCTTCGCGATGCGCCGCGCGCCTTCGGCCATTTCGCGCGCCACGGCTTCGCTCACCGCGCCATGTTCACGCAGCGTTTCTTCACGCACGCCGAGGAGTCTCACCTTCGCGTCGTTGGCGTAAGTGACGCCTCCGCCCCAGAGCACGGCCGAGGCGCCGGGAACGTTCGTGATTCGGTTGGCGATGAATCCGCCGGTGCATGACTCGGCCAGCGCGAGCCATTCCTTTCTCTCGGTCAGCAAGCGCACCACCGTTTCTTCGAGTTGCTCATCATCCGCGCCGAATACGCAATCGCCGAGCAAACGGCGGGTGATTGTTTCCGCTTCTATCGCGATGGTTTCGCAGCCGTTCCCTCGCGCGACGAAGCGCACATCGACTTCTCCCGTGCGAGCGCAATAGCCAATCTCCAACCCGCGCTGAACCAACTCGTGAAGTTTTGGCGCGATGATTTCCTCGACGCGTGATTCACCGATCCCACTCGTCTTCAACGTGCGACAAACGAATCCAGCGGAGGTGGGAAACTGGTTTCGCAACCACGGCAATACCTGCGAATCAAACATCGGACGCAATTCGCGCGGCGGTCCGGGTAACATCACCAGCCAGCTCTGCGCGTCACGAAAACGTCCCGCGGAAACTTCCATGATCAATCCCGGTGCGGTGCCGTGTTCGTTGAGCAGTACGATCGCGCCTTCTGGAACCTGGGCCTGGATCGTCGTGCTCGCTGGCATTGGCCGTTTGCGCCCGCCGAACCAGTTCTCGATGCGCGACAGCACGGTTTCGTTCACCACGAGTTTGGCGCCGAGCAATCCTGCGATGTAATCGCGCGTGCGATCATCACTCGTAGGACCGAGCCCGCCCGTAGTCACCACGATGTCGGCGCAAGCGAGCGCGTCGCGGACGGCGCCCTCGATTGCCGCGCCATTGTCGGGAACGCAGGTCAGCCGCCGGACGGTCGCGCCCGCATCGGTGAAGCGCCGGCAAAGAAACTGTTGGTGCGTGTTGAG
>DATHEW010000070.1:0-4375 GCA_035318425.1 Candidatus Acidiferrum sp.
CGGCAGCATCGCCATCGAACTTGTACTGTGGCTGCTGTTTTGTCTGCCGGGAATAATCTATTCCGTTTGGCGGCTAACCGCGCGCAAGAAAGTTTGTCCCGTTTGCAACAGCGATGCGCTGGTCCCAGAGAATTCACCACGTGGCCGCCAACTCCTAGCTGAGTTGCGAACCAACGTCCGGCAGCAACAACCTCCACCGAGTCCATGAAAATACTTTTATTCGTCAGCGCGCTCTTACTGCTGTGCGGCTGCGCATCATCAGCGCGCTTGAGTGTGGCGCCTGGGGAAGCACACCAGCGTTTCGTCGTGCGCCACACTCAGCCGGCATCGGAGGCGTTCAATCATGTCGAGTTGGCGCTCGCCGAGAGTTACAACGATCTGCCGGCGGTGTTGAAACTGAAACAGCCGGAGAGCGGAACATTCCTTCTCAAACCGCTCGTGAATTACCAAGTCGGCGGCGCCCTCGGACCATCTCAGCACGCGCGTTACACGCTGAAGACCGTGGTTGAATCCAACACGGTCGCGATGGACTTCCAGTTGGAGCCCGAGATCACCACGGGCTATTGGGCACCGGTCTCTGAGATGCCGAAGATCAAGGCGAGTTTCCGAACGGTGGTGGAGAAAGTCGCGGCGGCAGTGAGCGGCACGGTTGAGTGAAAAGGGTCAGAGACCGTTGACCGGCGATCTCGGCAGGGAGCAACTTCAGGAAGTGGGACCGGCTGCTATTAACAGCCGATCCCGACGATCCAGGCAAAGAGCGACCTATGCCCAAACCGCCGAGAAAACTTCTATCGGGGAGCCAGACTCCCTTTCAATCCCAAACCCTTTTCCTGCCAGCGCCAGGCAAACGTGGCCTGCTGGTCACGCGGACCGGCCGCAGGCGCACTGCAGCACCGCTGCTGTTCGCCGGGCCCGAGGCTGCACTCGCTTGGTGCGTCGCACACCGCGCGTCCCTGGTCTTCTACTTCGGAGACCTGGTTGCAGTGAACTGACCCTTTTCAATCATTTCTCGGCAGGCATTGCGCGCGCCGTTCTGGAAAGATTGAAAAGCCGCGCCTCTTTGTGCTGAAACGCCCCGTCTTTCGGGCTCCTTCGGGTTGCTTCGTCCTGTTTCAGGCTTTTCTCTTGGTCTCAGTTGATCAAAAGGTAAGGGATTCGGAAGTGACTTTCGGCAATCGCTCTAGTCCAACCCCACGACCGCCGGATCACCATAAAGCGTGAACGACCCGGCGCGTGTTACCTGCACATCTATGAGCTGGCCGCGATGGCGTTCACTGCCATCGAACACCACGATTTTGTTGCAGCGCGTGCGGCCCATCATGCGCTCGGGGCGTTTGCTCGGGCCTTCGGGAAGGATTTGCACACGTTGCCCCACGAGCGCGCCGTAGCGTCTCGCGGCAATTTCGTTGGTGAGCTCGAGGAGACGTTGATTGCGCTCCTCCTTTACTTCCTCTGGCAACTGGTCCGGCATGTCGGCGGCCGGAGTGTCTTTGCGTTTCGAGTAACGAAAGATGTAGGCATTATCAAAGTCTGCCTCGCGATACAGCGACAGCGTTTCCGCGAAATCGTCTTCCGTCTCGCCAGGAAAGCCGACGATGATGTCCGTCGTGATCCCCATGCGAGGATTCACCGCGCGCAGCTTGCGAATGATGGAGAGAAAACGTTCCCGCGTGTAGCCGCGATGCATCAGTTTCAGCAAGCGATCGCTGCCGCTCTGCACCGGGATGTGTGCGCTCTCGACGAGCCTGGGCAAACGGGCGTAAGCCTCGACCAGGTCATCGCCGTATCCTTTCGGATGCGGCGAAGTGAAGCGGATGCGCTCAAGTCCATTGATCTCGTGAACGGCTTCGAGCAGTTGAACGAACGCGCTCTTGCCATCGATCGCGGGATAATCACGCTTGCCGTAGCTCGTCACGATCTGTCCCAGCAACGTGATTTCCTTCACGCCCTGGCTCACGAGCTGAAGGCACTCGGCCACGATGTCGGGAACGGTGCGGCTGCGCTCTTCACCGCGCGTGTAGGGGACGATGCAGAAGGTGCAGTATTGGTTGCAGCCCTGCATGATGCTGACGAACGCGCTCACCGATCTGTTCGCGGCGCCATTGAGCAAATGCTGACGAATCTCCGCTTCGCTGCCGCGCTCGGCTTCCACGTCCACGATCTTGTTGCGTTTGCCCGCGAAAATTTCGTCGAGGTATTCCGCCGTGCGATGAAACTTCTGCGTGCCAATGACGAGATCCACGTCGGGAAGCTGATCGATCAATTGTTTGCCGCGGCTCTGCGCCATGCAACCCATGAAGCCAAGCACGACATCGGGACGATTCTTGCGCACGTCGGAAGCGAGGTTCGCCATTTTGCCCACCGCTTTGCGCTCCGCCATGTCGCGCACCGAGCAGGTGTTGAGCAGGATGACGTCGGCGGCATGTTCAGAAGGAGCGAGCGTGTAGCCTTTGGCGACGAGCTGCGCGGCCACGGCCTCGCTATCGCGCTCGTTCATCTGGCAACCGTAAGTCTTGATATAAACGCTCGGCATGCTGCTGGAAACGGGGCGAGAAACTAAGGCAGCACGCTGTGATTGCAAGCGGTGATGGCCCGGCATCACGGCACGAGGATCAATTCAAGTGGGGACGCCACCTGGTGGAAAGTGAGCGATGAACGGCCATCCCTGCTCCGAACGTTCTGCGATGGTTGACCAAAGTGAGGCAATCCCGCGTCAGGCCGCGTCGCAACACGACCGGGCGCAAGGGCGTCGTCGCGTCGGCTTCCCGGCGTTGGGATGTAACCGGGGCCCGCCGGATTGATGCCAGTGTTTCCAACCGTGGCTGCGCGAAGGGCGCGCCACTCACCGCCGAGCCGATGAAATAGATGGCAACGAAAAGCACGCCGCATTGAAATTCATTCTCTTCCATGAAGCTCAACTTCAATTGTTCACGTCACGTCATTTTTAGACTGAGGCACTCACTCCCCAATTTCTGTGACGCGATAGAATGACCTGTCCGCCGAGCCGGGAGTTCCGTTGGTCCATGACGTCGTGGTTCCAGTTGCTGTGATGACATTGCTCACGGGTTGCCAGTCCGGCGCCTCGATATCGACTGCCCGCTCCACGCGATAATTGCTTCCGGTTTTGGACTTCCATTCTGCGACTACGGCTCCATTCGCGCGGCGAATCATCGCGATCTCCACGGGTTCGGTCTTGATGATCGTGAAGCTATCATCGATGGCGCCCGTATCGCGGAGAAAAACGGCGTCGAGACGATTGCTGCTGATATCGAGCACCAGCGAACCTCTTTCCAACTCATCCATGAACATGGCTGGATGATAACCCGTGCGAAACGTTGCCCAACCTGACGAACCCGCCACCACATACACAGCACCCTGTCCGGCACGCGGACCGGTCGCAGCCTTCAGGTAGGCGCCGCCCTGGCCCGGGCGTCCGCTGCCCGCGTTCAAAATGTGCGAGGCAAGGAGGTTGAAAGAATCGCCATAATGGCCGTGCAGAAACATCGAGCGTTCGTAAATGTGACTGTGCCCGCCGAGCACCAGATCAACCCCATACGATTCCAGGATCGGCACGATGTTCTCGCGCATCTCGATGTGGTTCACGTCGGTGTCAGAGTGATGCGAGCCCATCGTGTAAGGCGGATGATGGAAGAACGCGATGATCCACGGGTTGGTGTTCACGGCGAGGTCAGCCTTGAGCCATGTCGCCATCGGTCCCGTCGCCGAACGTGACGTGACCTGCGAATCGAGACTGATGAAGTGGATGTTCGCGTAATCGAACGAGTAATATCTTTCCGTGCCTGAGAGCACACCGTCGGCTTCTCCGTTGGCTGGAAAGGTGAAAATGTCGTCGTACGCCCAAGTGGGTCCCGCGAACGACGTCTCATGATTGCCGATGGTCGACCACACGGCAGTTTGGCGCAGCAGGGTCGGGTAGATGTCGAAGAAGTTCACCTGATAATTCTCATCCGAGCCGTCGTAATAAGCGTTGTCGCCCAACGCGAGCCATACATCGGTGTAGCGAGTGGATGCGTAATCGTAGTAGGCGTCGCGGACTCCACGTTGGTTTTCCTCCGCAAGCGTGTTGGCCGTCCCGCAATCACCTATCACCCAAACGCGCGTCGGCTTTGGCGTTCCGGCCGAAGGATGTGTGAAGAAAAAATAATCCGCGCCGCTGGCGAGCGCTGTCGTGAGATTGCTCACCGCGTAGAAGTATTTCATGCTTTGCGACAGGCCCGTGACGCGGAGTTCGTGCTCGCGTTTCGGCGTTAACTCCTGAACCGATTGCGTCAGCGCTCCCGAGTTCGTCCCATACGCGACGATGCTGGGTGCTAACGATTGCGTTCGCCATCGGATGCTGACGGCGGATGGCGTG
>DATHEW010000071.1:0-7822 GCA_035318425.1 Candidatus Acidiferrum sp.
CTCGACGAGTTTTTGCTTGCGGGCTACTTGCGGAAGAAATCCGTGGAACTGGTGAAATGCGAGACGAACGATCTGGAAGTCCCGGCGAATTGCGACTTCGTCATCGAAGGCTACGTTGACCCGACCGAGCCGCTGCGCGACGAAGGCCCGTTCGGCGACCACACCGGCTATTACACGTTGCCCGAGCCGTATCCCGTCTTCCACGTCACCGCCGTCACGCACCGCAAAGTCGCTGTCTATCCCGCCACCATCGTCGGCAGGCCGCCGATGGAAGACTTTTACATCGGTGGCGCGTCCGTGAAACTGTTCTTGCCCATCTTCAAAATGAACTTCCCCGAGATCGTGGACATCGCGCTGCCGGCCGAAGGCGTCTTCCACAACCTCGTCTTCGTGAGCATCCGCAAGACCTACCCGATGCAAGCCTACAAAATCATGCACGGCCTCTGGGGCATGGGGCAGATGATGTTCACCAAATACCTCATCGTGGTGGACGACGACGTGGACGTCCACAACACCAGCGAAGTGCTCTTCCGCCTCTGCGCCAACACCGACCCGCAGCGCGACAGCATCTTCACCAAAGGCCCGTCCGACGTGCTCGACCACGCGACGAGCGAAATCGGCATCGGCAGCAAACTCGGCATCGACGCGACGAAGAAAATTCCGGGCGAAGGCTTCAAACGCCCCTGGCCGCCGTTGATCAAGATGGATGCGGCGGTGAAGGCGAAGGTGGAAAAGCTTTTCGGTTCTCGGTAGCTTCAATGCGGTCGCATGAGTGCATCACAACCATCCGGCTCCGCCCTGACCCGCGAAGCCATTCTGCGCGCGCTGAATTCCCTTTCGGATGAACTCGGCAAGCAGAGCGTCACCGGTGAACTCTGCCTGTTTGGCGGCACTGTGATGGTCCTCGCCTTCACCGCCCGCCTCTCGACGAAAGATGTGGATGCGCTCTTTCGGCCGACACCGCTCATCCGCGACATCGCGAAGCGCATTGGTGAGGAACAGAGTCTGCCCGCCGACTGGCTCAATGATGGCGTCAAAGGCTTTGTCTCTGCTCGGCATGAAACTACTGCGGGCAACCTTCCGCAGTTCCCGCACCTGCGCCTCGCCATGCCCGTGCCGGAATATCTGCTCGCGATGAAGTGCATGGCTGCACGTTTGGGCGGCACCACCGGCGAAGCTTCCGATGTGCCCGACATCGTGTTTCTGATCCGCCACCTGCAACTCAAGTCAGCCCAGGCCGTGCTCGAAATCGTGGCGCACTACTATTCCGCCAATCGCATCCCGGTGAAGACGAAGTATCTCGTCGAAGGACTTTTCGAGGAGGGAAAAATATGAGACCCAAAACGCTGGCTGAAGTCGCCGCGCTCGCCGCGCAGGGCGATTCTTTCGACCGCTGCCTGGCGAACTTCCTCGACGGATTTTACGCCGCGCCGAACACCGCCGCGCTCGCCGCCGTGCCTGCGCTCCTTGCCCCGCAATTTGGCGACCTCGGTCGCGTGCAGGATGCCTATATCGCCGCCACGGCGGAGGAACTGGCCCGGCGCTTCAATCTTCCGCAGCCGGACTGGACGGTTGGAGAAGACCGGCAACTCCATCGTCCCTGGTTTGCCACGCCGCTCGCGGCTTTGCGTGCCGTGTTGCTACTGGAAAGCCCGCCCGCATTCCGTTCCCGCAATCTTTTCGTGAGCGAGAACGCCCTGTCCCGCGTGTGAAATGATTCTCTGCGCCAACACCAGCCCGCAACGCGACAGCATCTTCACCAAAGGCCCGTCCGACGTGCTCGACCACGCCACCAGCGAAATCGCCAGCGGCAGCAAACTCGGCATTGACGCGACGAAGAAAATTCCGGGCGAAGGCTTCAAACGCCCCTGGCCACCGCTCATCAAAATGGATGCCGCGGTGAAGGCGAAGGTGGAGAAACTTTTCAACCCGTAGCAGCCGATGAACTCGCTTGAAGAAGTCTTCCCGGCGAATAGTCAATATACAGGTGATATGTTCACACCCTTGAGACTCCAGTACCTCGGATTGCGTTGTTGTCTCATCCTGCTGGCGCACGCCGGGGGCGCAGAGGCTGCATCGAATTCCGTCGGGACTGAAGAGGTTCGAGAGGCTGCGGTGCGAGCAGTCGGGCTGGTGGATCGGGCATCGTCGGCTTTCCTCACGAAGCGCAACTGCTTTGCCTGTCACTCGCAGACGTTGTCGGTTCTGGTTCTCAGAAAGGCCATGCAGGCCGGCATCGAAGTCAACCGGGACAATCTCAGGAACCAGCGTGACCGCGCATTTGAAGCGCTGACAGCCAGCCGCATCGACACCTTCGGCTATGCCTTGTGGGCGTTGGACGCCGGAGAACAAACGCCGGACACGAACACGGCAGCGCTGGTGGAACTGATATTGAAAGACGGGGATCCCCGGAGCGTGTGGCAACCCACCGTGCAGCGGCCGCCCGCCGAGGCTTCCAGATTTACTTCGAGTTTTCTCGCCCTCCGGGGCGCGCGTCGGTACGGGACTGAACTGCAATCGGAACGGATCAAGCAACGCCGGGAGGCGGTCAGGAAATGGCTCGATACCGATCCGCCCGCATTGGAAACCGAGGATCAAGTCTTTCGCCTGCGCCTGGCTCATGAACTCCAAATGCCCGGAGCAACACTTGAGGCGCAGGTGAATAAACTTCTAGCCGACCAGACTCCGGAGGGCGGTTGGGCTCAGCGGCCGGGGTTGCTGCCGGATGCTTACGCCACAGGGACGGCGCTCACCGCGCTGCATGAGGCTGGCGGTCTGTCGGTCAGCAATCAGGCCTGGCGGCAGGCGGTTCGGTTTCTGATGCAAACACAGAGGCCGGACGGCTCCTGGCATGTCATCACCCGCGTGGAACCGATTCAGGAATACTTCGAGAGCGGCTTCCCGCATGGCACGAACCAGTTCATCTCCGCCTTCGCCACAGGTTGGGCGACTCTGGCCCTCCTGACGAACATCGAGGAGCAGAAGTAGAATAGTGGGCTGAGCGAGAACGCCCTCTCCCGCGCCTGAGATGAATGCTAAACTCCGCATCAACGCGACGCAGAAAATTCCAGGCGAAGGTCTCAAACGCCCTTGGCCGCCGCTCATCAAGATGGATGGGGTGGTAAAGATGAAGATGGAAAAGCTATTTGGGTCTTAACAAGAGTATGCTTCTCAGCGAATCATTGGGAGTTACGCCGGGTCAACTTTGGAAATACGGCGTGTTCGACTCTTATCTGGGCATCGATTCGTTGCTGCACGTTGACCCAGCACGTCTTCGTTCCACACGAATTCCTGAACTGCTCGGTGGCTACAAGCGATTTCACCATTACTTCGCTAGCATTCTCGACATGATTGCCGCGGCTAAACCTGGCGATGCTTTGGAACGCCAAGCCATCAAGAAGTTGGTGTTTCCCGAAATTCGTGAAGCGGCATTGGGATACGCTGAAACTTCGGACGCGAGACGAGGCGTCACGCTCCACATCGCAAAGCGGCTCTATTCCACGGCCAAGACCATCATCGACGCAGGAATCAAAAACCCGTCCATCTTTGAAGTCGCAGTTCTCTTCGAGGAAGACTTCGGCGCTGATCTGCTAAGTGACATGACGGTCTTCATGCTCTTGGAGGAACTCAGTGCCTTCAACAAACGCGTCGCGGAGAAACTTGGATTGCAGACCGTGACGCGGGCGGTTCACGGAAAGACGGGAACGTTCATTTTGTCGCAGACGAACAGTAAGCGCGTGTTGTTGATACCGAACTCAATCTTGGCAGACCTTCCTCTCGCCAAGGATTGGACCGAAATTGATGCCGTTTGCGAATACAACGAATCGCTGAAGAAGCGCGTCAACGAGTTGATTCAGAAGGCGTGGGGCAAACGCGTTCAACGAATCACAAAACCGCAGATCAAAGAGGTGCCTTCACCATCCCGAACTCTTGCGCGAGCTTCTCAAGAGCTACGCCAAGGCGAAGGCTGAACCCTACGACTTCGAGGGCGATCCGCGCGGTGTGTTCATCTGGCACGAAACTTCGCGCGAGTATGCGAAGAAAAATCCGCTCCCGTTGCAACCTGCCAAGACCACGGATGATGTTTACGTTTTGGTTCGTAAAATCTGTGAACATTTCAAACATCTCGTCGAAGAGAAGGGGCTGAACGAATTGCTTTTTGACTCAGAGGGGCGACCCAAAATTGAGAAAGCCAGCCAGTTATTATTCTTCGGCATCGCCGACGCTTATTGCGTCTCCAACAACATCGACATTACCAGAGAGCCGGAAACCGGGCGCGGCCCGGCTGATTTCAAGTTGAGCCGTGGTTATCACGAGCGTGTGATTGTCGAGGCGAAGCTCTCGAGCAACGGAAAATATTTAGATGGATTGACCGCCCAGCTCCCGACCTATCTCAACGCTGAAAAGGCCAAGCACGGAGTGCTTCTGTTGATCAAGGTTGGCGACCACGAAAAGAAGTTGGACCGAATCAAAAGAGTTCACTCGAAGTTGAAGAAGGACGGGCAGCCAGTTCCCGATTTGTTCATCGTTGATGCGTTGGAAAAGCTTTCGGCAAGCAAGCTTAGGGGATTTTTTGACTGGGAATTGGATTCGTAGCCCCAACGTAGCGACGTTGCCGCAACGTTGGGCTGTCCGCCCATACACCGCCGTTCCCATCAGCCGCGGCGGGCGGTCTCGATTTTGGCGATGTCGATCTTGCCCATTTCCATCATCGCTGCAAAGGCGCGCTTGGCTTCAGCGCCGCCGGCCGCCATCGCGTCCGTCAACGCGCGCGGTGTGATTTGCCAGGAGATTCCCCAGCGGTCTTTGCACCAGCCGCATGCGCTTTCCTGGCCGCCGTTGCTGACGATCGCCTTCCAGTAGCGGTCCGTTTCCTCCTGGGTGTCCGTCGCGATTTGGAAGGAGAAGGCTTCGGTATGCGGAAATTCCGGACCGCCGTTGAGACCCAGGCACGGAAGGCCGAAGACGGTGAACTCCACCGTGAGGATTTCGCCCTCCTTGCCACCCGGAAAGTCGCCCGGGGCTTTGTGAATCGCGGTTACTTCACTGTTTGGGAACGTGGCCGCGTAAAAGCGCGCCGCATCCTGCGCATCTTTGTTAAACCAAAGGCAGATTGTGTTCTTTGCTTTCGTGTTGCTCATAAAATTTCCTCGTCTCGAACGATCATAAAAATTCTCTTCGTCACCACTCGCGACAAGAATCACAACCCCAACCGAATTGTGGCAACATTATCCGTCCATCAAAGGAAACCGCAACTACCGCAACCGCATTGCGGTTGGGAAATCTTTTTCACAATGATCCAATGCAGGCGCTGGCATCATCCTCTCGTCTTCTCCACAAAGACCGCCGCTCACTCCTGCGCGACAAACCCACGCGCGACGCGCTCCGCGCGCATCTCGGGGGCGTTTCAAACAACTCGATTGCGCGCTCATCCTCGTCGGTGGCGTGGAAGACCACGTCCACCTGCTCGCGCGATTCGGAGGGATCCTTACGCAGGCTGAATGGATAAAAGAATTGAAGCGCGTCTCGAACTTCAGGCTGGAAGGGAACGTGGTCGTGACTACGCCGACTTCGAATGGCAAGGCGGTTACGCGGATTTCTCCATGAGCCAATCCAATCTCGAACTAATGGTTCGGGGGTTCAATCCTGCTTGTTGAATACACGATGGGCCACCCTGTCGCCCTTCCTGCGGTCCTGCCAGCCAGCGCGCTTTTCGGCTTCGCGGAGATAGCTGATTTCGAGTTGGAGTTTCACGAAGCTGTCATAGCGTTCACGCGGGAGCGTGCCTGCGGCGAGTGCGGCGAGCACCGCACAATTCTTTTCCTTCGTATGAGTGCAATCCCGGAAATGGCAGCCCAGCGAGAGCGCTTCGATTTCGGGAAATGTTTCCTTCGCGCCTTCGCCCGCGGCCCAGATGTGGAACTCACGCATGCCCGGCGTATCAATCACCACGCCGCCTTGGGGTAGAAAAATCATCTCGCGCCACGAAGTCGCATGCCGGCCTTTGGCATCGTTCACGCGAACTTCCAATGTCGCCTGAATATCTTCCCCATACAGCCGGTTGATCAGGCTCGACTTGCCGACGCCCGAAGTGCCGATGAACACCACGGTATCGGCGGGTTTGATCAAGGCCGCCAATTTCTTCACGCCGCGCCCCGTTAGCGCGCAAGCCGCCAACACAAGGGCATCGCCCGCCGCGCGCGCGGCCTCCACCAGCTTGGCTTCGAGGTCGTCGCACAAATCGATCTTATTGAGAATGACCACCGGGCGCGCACCGCTGTCATGCGCCATGATGAGCATCCGCTCCAGCCGGGCGATGTTGAAACTCGCATCGGCGGCCGTCACGAGGAACACCGTCTCCATATTGGTGGCGAGGATTTGTTCCGCGGTATCGCGGCCGGTCATCTTGCGGGTGATCTGGGTGCGACGTGGCAGGATGGCCTGGATCATGACCTTCTCCTCATTGGGCACGAGTTTCACGGCGACCCAATCCCCGACCTTGGGGAGAACAGAATGATCACGGCGCGATTCGTGGATGAATTTACCGGTGACTTGCGCGGAGAGTTCCGCATCGGCGGTCCAGACACGATAGAAATGCTTATCCTCGACCGCGACGCGCGCCGGGACGAGGCCCTTGGCCAGGTGTGGCGCGAACTGCTCGTCGCGCTCCGTATTCCAGCCGAGCTTTGTAAGGCTCATAGGCAGCGGGTTGATCGAATCATTCGCCAAAGCGCACAGGATTTTTCGTCGCTCATCAAGATGTCTCCTTCAATTCTCATGCTTCGGGCGCGGCAGGATTTCCAGTCCGAACTTCTTTCCAATTTCGATCACGGCCGAATGTCCCGCTGCGGAGTGAAATAATTTCCTTCTGCGGCAATGGCGCCGCATGCCATCTCCACATCGTTACTTGGAAGCTGCGGACGGGTCTGCTGAATCTCAAGCGACTCGGCAACGCCGTCACCGCGCCTCTAAGCGCGGGTCTGCGGACCCGCAGCGGCCTGATTCGCAAGGCGCGTGCCGCGGTTCACAGAGCCGCGCTCATTGGCAAAAGTCTCATCGAGACCGTGGATACTTTTCAAACTTTGGCAACGCGGGATTCATTTGATTTCCACGGATGCGCGTCTGAGGTTCAGACATCCACTTGCGGGTTCATCCAGTTCGGATCATCCAGACTCGCAGTCCAGATCGCGACAAATTGAGAGCCCGCAACGGCTTCCGTCGGCGCGATAACGAAAGACGAAAACAGCCCTCCGCTGGATCGCTGGCAATCCCGACAGTGACAGTGAGGCATCATCGCTGGTTCTGCCGTGGATTCCGTTGGAATCGACTGACGCTGGAAAACGAAGGAAGCGACGCCCGCGATGATTGCCGAAATGCCAACGAGCCGTGCAACGATCGCGGGTTGCGGGAGGAATTTTTCCGCACCAATGATAATCGCGACGACGATCATCACGAGCGGATTCATCATTCCGAGCACAATCATAATTGTCATGGGTGCGGCGCAGCAGACACAACACGCCACACCTTGTTTGCACCCAAGTCGAAAACTCGTTTGATGTTGGGAGCAGGAACCGGCGCATCCCGATTGGGAGCGGCAGCGCAATAGATGCGTCATTTTCCAGCGCGTGAATTGAATGGCTCCGGCGACGATCAACGACGCGCCAGAAAGGAAGGGAATGGAACGACTGAACAATTCCGACTGCATCGCCGCCGCCGCAAACACAACTCCCAGAGCATAGAGTCCGATCCCGGCTGCCAGCCAAATGGCGAAGTATCCAGAGGCCATGGAACAAAGAAAGGCCCACTGGTGCCGTGGAGCGCG
>DATHEW010000072.1:0-3809 GCA_035318425.1 Candidatus Acidiferrum sp.
ACGGTGGCACACGCGCTGACCGGTCGATGCGTGGCGTCGAGGACCATGCCGCGTTCGCACTCCGCCGCCCAATGCGCGCGTGGGATGTGACGGACCACGCGACACAGCGCATCGAGCATCGTCCCGCCATTGCACTCGATCGGCACGTTGATGGGACGGAAATTGTCGTAAGGTTCGCTGCCCGGCAGTGGTGTAATGGCGCAATGAATCGCTTCATGCCGCCGCGCGATGGTGAGAGCCATTTGCTCCGCTGGTGTCTTGAAGCAATGCGGACACGACTTGCTGGCGACGTATCGGGCATCGGCTTGTTCCTCTGCGGTAAGCGGTTCAAGACAGACGAAGCACTGCGTCGATTCCGTCTCGTGCAGGTTCGGATCGACTCCGACTCGCTGGTCGAAGACAAAGCATTCGCCGTCGTAATGCGCTCCGCCGCAATCCTCGAAATATTTCAGGATGCCGCCTTCGAGTTGGAACACGCTCTTGAATCCTTCGCGCTCCATGAATGGGCCGGCCTTCTCGCATCGAATGCCGCCGGTGCAGAACATCACGATCGGTTGGTCCTTCATCTCCGGCGGAAGCTGTCGCACGGCAGCAGGAAAATCGCGGAAGTGACCGATGCCGATCGCGCGCGCGTTACGAAACGTGCCGAGCTTCACTTCGTAATCGTTGCGTGTGTCGAGCAGCGTGATGGGACGTCCTTCATCGAGCCATTGCTTCAGAGTTTTCGGCGGCAGCTTTGGCGAGGTATGGACGGTGGGCGCGATGTCTTCGACGCCGAACGCGATGATCTCCTTCTTGAGCCGCACGAGCATCCGATTGAACGGCTGATGATCCGTCTCGCTGACTTTGACTTGTAGGTCCGCAAAGCCGGCGAGCGCGCGCAGTTCGCCGAGCAGCAGATCGATCTTCTCTGCCGCGCCCGCCACGAACAGGTTGATACCCTCGGCGCTCAGCAGGATCGTCCCGCGAAGATGCCACTCCTTGCACAGCTTCAGCAGCCGCCCTCGTAACGGTCCGAGGTCCGCGAGCGGAGCGAACTTGTAAGCAGCAATGTTAACGATCCTGTTCATCGAAAAGGTGCGCACCATACTGCATTTCCGGTGCGCCGCCACTTTTTAGCGCCCAGGCGAATCTGCGCTTGTCACGATGCCTCGCACGATCACATCGTCGCCCTTCGCAACAGCTATGAAAATCATTTTTCCGCTCGCGGTCGCGTGTCTGTTCCTCGGCTGTCGTCACGCCGGAGTTCAATCTGACTGTTTCCGCGTCGCGGAAGGTTGGCGCGTCGAAAAACGTTTCATCGATTTGCATCAACACATCAACAGCACCACGCAGCACATCCAGCGCGCGGTGCGCATCATGGACCGCGCCGGGATTGGCGTGTCGGTGAATCTCAGTGGCGGGGTGGTGACGCGTGGTACCAATGCGATGTCGCCCTTCGAGCGCAACAAACGCCGCGCGGATGTGATCGCCCCCGGTCGCTTCCTTCAATACATGAACCTCGACTACTCAGGTTGGGACGAAGCGGATTTCAGCGAGCGGGCGGTGAAGCAGATTGAGGAAGGGCATCGCCTCGGCGCGGCCGGTTTGAAGGAATACAAGCGCCTTGGTCTCACCATCAAGAATCGCAATGGCGAAGTCATTCGGATCGATGATTCCAAGCTTGATCCCGTCTGGAAGCGTTGCGGTGAACTCGGCATGCCGATCTCAATCCACGTCGCCGATCCGCGCGCGTTCTGGCTTCCGTACGATGCGACGAACGAGCGGTGGAAAGAGCTTAAGGACCATCCCGGTTGGTGGTTTGGCGACACGAATAAATACCCGCCGCGCATGGACTTGCTGGAAGCGCTCAATCGCGTGATCGCGCGTCATCCGAAGACGACGTTCGTCTGCGTTCACTTCGCGAACAACGCGGAGGAACTCGAGTGGGTGGACGCTTCGCTCAGCAAGTATCCGAACATGATGGCGGACATCGCGGCGCGCGTGCCGGAGATCGGCCGCCACAATCCTGCGAAAGTGCGCGCGCTCTTCATCAAACATCAGGACCGAATTTTGTTCGGCACGGATTTTCAGGTTTATGACCGCCTCATTCTCGGATCGAGCGGCAACGAGCCCCCGCCAACCGACGATGATGCGCAGGAGTTTTTCGCGAAGCATTGGCGCTGGCTGGAGACGAATGATCGCGACTTCCCGCACATGACGCCAATCCAGGGCGATTGGACGATCAGCGGCATCGGACTGCCACCTGCGGTGTTGCGGAAAATTTATTTCGACAACGCGCGCAAGCTTCTTTCGCGCTCTCTTCCCGCACCTGTGATGCGCGCGGCGCGCGTCGAGCGCGATTTCGCGCCCGATGGCAATTTGAACAAATCAGCCTGGCAGCAAGCTGTGCCCGTCACTCTCAACCTCGGTTCGCGTGACGCTGCTCTGCGTGCCGATCTCGCCACGGAAGTGCGCGCGCTGTGGTCCGATCATTTCCTTTACCTCGCCTACGATTGTCCCTTCACCCAGCTCACCGTCTTCGATCCTGTGCAATCGAAAGAGCGCTTTGGACTTTGGGAACGTGATGTGGTCGAAGCGTTCATCGCGAGCGACACGAACAATATCCGCCGCTACACCGAATACGAAGTCTCTCCCACGAACGAGCGGCTCGATGTGAAAATCCCGGAGAAGGATTTCGCGTGGAGCAGCGGCTTTGAATCGGCGACGCGTGTTGATCACAAGCGCAAGCGCTGGACGGCGGAACTTCGCATTCCACTCAGCGCGTTAAGCGACGCGAAGCCGTCGGCTGACGCGCAATGGCGCATCAATCTGTTTCGCTGCGACTACGCGAACCGCGCGTTCCTCGCTTTCCGTCCCGCGCTCACCGGGTCGTTTCACACGCCCGAACGCTTTGGCGTGCTGGAATTCCGCTGAGATCCGACGGTGCTCACACTAGCTTCGCGCCTATGAAGACCTTCAATCTCGCCCGCGCCGCGCGCCTCTCGCTGCTCGTCACCTGGGCTGCGTTCGCGATCGCTTCGCATGCCTCCACGAATCATCACGTCATCCTGATCACGATCGATGGCGGCGCGGCGTATTACCTGAACGATTCCACGTCGCCGTTGCCCACGTTGCGCAAGATGATGTCGGAAGGCGCGACTGCCGAAGGCATGAAAGTGTCGAATCCATCGGTGACCTGGCCGAACCACACGACGCTCGTGACCGGTGTTCATCCCGAAAAACATTCCGTGCTGTTCAACGGTGTGCTGACGCGCAATGGCGACGGTATCTCTGTGAACGTCGATCCGCGTCGCGACAAAGCTGACCTCGTAGCGGTGCCCACGCTTTACGATTTGCTGCACGCGAAGGGCTATCGCACGGCTGGCATCAACTGGCCTTGCACGCGCAACTCCGGGACGCTGCACGACGATTTTCCAGATGTTCCCGATCCGGTGACACACACGACACCGAGGCTGCGCAACGAACTCATCGCGGGCGGGTTCCTGAAGGACAGCAACGACGCATCTTTCATGAAGCTGAGCGCGGCGAGCCGGGACCAAATTTGGACGGAAGCGGCGTTGAACGTGATTCGGAAGCGTCAGCCGCATTTCATGATCTGGCACATGCTCGTGACCGATGGCATCCAGCACAAATACGGACCGCGCACGCCGGCGGCTTATACGTCGCTTGCCCAGGTGGACGCGCAGCTCGGTGACCTGATGCGCACGCTGGATGAGACGGGGCTGCGCAAGAACACGACGGTGTTCGTGACGGCGGATCATGGTTTTGAAACGGCCAGCAACATCGTTCATCCCAACGTGCTGTTG
>DATHEW010000073.1:0-4209 GCA_035318425.1 Candidatus Acidiferrum sp.
AGCCCCGCTCCGCACTCTCGCGGCCAACGGCGGCGAAGAAGGCAGCGTCATCGTCCAGGAAGTCAAGAAGCGCAAAGGCAACGAAGGCTACAATGTCGCCACGGGCGAATATGTGGACCTCGTGAAAGCTGGTGTTGTTGACCCGAAGAAGGTCACGCGCAGCGCGCTCCAGAACGCCAGTTCGATCGCGGGCCTGCTCCTCACCACCGAGTGCCTCATCACGGAAGCGCCGGAGAAGGACAAGAAGGCAGCCGGCGGCGGTGATCATCATGGTCACGGCGGCGGCATGGGCGGCATGGATTACTAAGATTAAGTGGAGACTTTGGTTGCCTGCGACTAGCAGGGAGGAACCGCCAAACATTGGCGAGGCTCGCGCAAGCGGGCCTCGCTTTTTTGTTTCACCACAGAGGCATGGAGAACACGGAGAAATCGATTGGTCAGAGCTCTATGTTCTCTGTGCCTCCGTGGTGAACTTCAAACTTTCCGCTTCAATCGCGCGCGTTCACGGAGGAATTCGATCACGCCCGGCACAATCGAGAGGACGATGATTGCGAGGATCACGAAGCTGAAATTTTTCTTCACCACCGGCATGTTGCCGAAGAAAAAGCCGAGCAGGAGAAACGAGACGATCCACGCGACGCCGCCAATGACATTGAACGACATGAACTTCGGGTAAGTCATCTTGCCCATGCCGGCCACGAACGGCGCGAACGTGCGGACGATGGGAATGAAGCGAGCAATGATGATCGTCTTGCCACCATAGCGTTCGTAGAACTCGTGCGTGCGCTCGAGATGTTTCTTGTTGAGGAAGCGTACGTTCTCTCCGCGAAAGATGCGCGGCCCCAGCTTGGCCCCCACCCAATAATTGACTGAGTCGCCAAGGATCGCAGCGATGGTGAGAATGATCATCAGCACGACGATGTTGAGGTTGTCCGGCGGCGGCAGCGCGCAAAAGGTGCCGACGGCGAAGAGCAAAGAGTCGCCCGGCAAAAATGGTGTAACAACGAGCCCCGTCTCCGCGAATATGATCAGAAAGAGAAGCACGTACATCCACGGCCCGAATTGTTGGATCAGCTCACCGAGATGGCGGTCGATGTGCAGGACGAGATCGATGAATTTGTGAATGAGTTCCATGCCAGGCGCGCGCACGTTGCGCGAAAGTTAAGCGGGGAAACAAGCAAACATTGGAGCGCGGACGGTCTCGTCCGCACGGACTGACTTGGATGAACATGCGGACGTGACCGCCGCGCACCTCAAAACTCCACGCGCTGGCCGTACTCGGGCACGATGACTTCTGCCTTCGGCTTCATTCCGCGCAATGTTTCGCCGAACGCCAGCGCCTGCGTTTCTTCTCCGTGAATGACAGTGATTTTCTTGATGTCACCGGAGATGCCTTCCACGTACCGCCGCAACTCGCTGCGATCCGCGTGGCCGGAGAAGGCATCCATCGACGCCACTTGCGCGCGCACTTCGTAGGGTTCGCCAAAAATATTTACGGGCGAACGGCCCGAGACAATCGCAGCGCCGAGCGTGTGCTCAGCGCAGAAGCCGACGAAGAGCAGAAGGTTGCGCGGATCGCAGATGTTGTTCTTCAAGTGATGGCGGATGCGCCCTGCTTCAGCCATGCCCGACGCGCTGATGATGATAGCGGGTTCCTTCAGATCGTTGAGCTTCACCGAGTGCGACAGCTCGCGAATGTAAGTGAGGTTCTCCATGCCGAACGGATGCGCCGTCTCACGGAGAAAGCGATACGTCGATTCGTTGAAACATTCCGGATGCAACCGAAAGACTTCAGTCGCGTTCACACTCAAAGGTGAATCAACGAAGATCGGCAGACGCGGAATGCGTCCGGCTCGTGTGAGTAGATTCAGTGCATACACGATTGTCTGGGTGCGCCCGACGGAAAACGCCGGAATGATCACCTTGCCGCCGCGCGCGTACGTCTCGGCAATCAGCCGCGCCGCATCTTCGATCGCGTTCTCCTTCAACGAATGATCCCGCGCGCCGTAGGTGGATTCGACTTGGAGAAAGTCCACGTTCTCGACGTGCTCCGGATCGCGAAGGATCTCGTCATTGCCGCGACCGACATCACCGCTGAAAAGGAATCGGAACTTGCGCGAGCCTTCCTGCACATCGAGCACGACCTGAGCGGAGCCGAGAATGTGTCCCGCGTCACGAAAGGTGACGGTCACGCCTTTGGCAACGGGCATGGGACGGTCGTAATTGAACGCGACGAACTGCTGCAACGCGCGCTCGGCATCCGTTTGCGTGTAGAGCGCTTCGACCGGTGGAAGACCTTTCTTCGCGCGCTGCTTCGAAACGAATTGCGCGTCGTCTTCCTGAATCTTCGCCGAGTCCGGCAGCATGATCGCCGCGAGATCGCGCGTGGCGAACGTGCAGTAAATGTTCTCGGTAAAACCTTTGCGACAGAGGTTCGGGAAGTTTCCCACATGATCGATGTGCGCGTGACTGAGAACCGCACATGTGAGCTTCGAGGGATCGAATGGGAAGCTACGGTTGCGCTCGATCGATTCATTGCGATGACCCTGAAACAAACCGCACTCGAGAAGAATCTGCTGCCCATTCACGTCAATCAGATACATCGATCCCGTTGTTGTTCGTGCAGCACCGTAGTAGCGAATGAACATGCGCGCATCGTGCCGACCGCATGCGTCGCGCGCAACTTGTGTCTCGCGAAGAACGCGAAAGGACAACGTGGTTTCCGTTCTTCGCGTTCTTCGCGAGACACCTCCCTGATTTCCAGTTTGCGAAACAGCCGTCGTCTCCGCCTATGCTCGTGAATCGTAAATCGCAACTCGTACATCTCATGCGCTCTGCTGTTCTGTTCGGGCGCGGCGGCGCTTGGTTATCAAATGGTCTGGACGCGCATGTTCGCGACGGGCCTCGGCCACGAGACGCCATCGATGCTCGCCAGTATCTGCGCATTCATGTTCGGCATGGCGTTGGGCGCGTGGCTGTTCGATGGCCGGATCGAGCGCAGCAAATTTCCCGGGCGTTGGTATGCGGCATTGGAGTTGGTGATCGGTGCGTGGGCGCTCCTCTCAATCACGCTTATCCCGATCGCGAACTCCGTTGCGTTGAAACTCATTGGCGTGAATCCATCAGCGTTGCGACATTGGTTCGTCGCATTCGCCATACCGACGATCGCGTTGCTCCCAGCAACTGCTGCGATGGGCGCAACGTTTCCCGCCATGGAACGCTTTCTGACTTCACTCGCGACGCACCGGAGCGTCGCCATCGTTTACGCCGCGAATACATTCGGCACCGTCGCAGGGATTTTACTCAGCACATTCGTGATTGCTCCGCGGATTGGGTTCAGCTTCACCGTTGCGACGCTCGGAACAATTAATCTGCTGTGCGGTGTTGCGGCGTGGTTTCTGTTCAAGCGCACTTCGCGGAACGTTGCGACACGCGATCAACGCGCAACGAATCCAGAACTCACACGCCACCGCCTTCTCGTCACGATGGTTGTCACCGGCCTGCTCGGCATCGGCTACGAAGTGACGGGCACGCGCGTGCTCTCTCAGGTGTTGGAGAATACAATCTACACTTTCGCTGCGGTGCTCTCGATTTACCTGCTCGGCACGGCACTCGGAGCGGCGCTCTATCACCGATGTGCCGCGGCACGAAAGCCTACTCCTTTTCTCGGAGTGCTCGTCGCGAGTACAGCGCTCGCCTGCATGTGTGGCGTGTTCGCACTGAGCCGGGCACAACAACTCTATGACTTCGCGCGTCAGCTCGGTGACTCCATCATCGCCGTGCTCTCCGCCGAAATGTTTGTCGCCGCCGCGGTGTTTCTTGCACCGACGATCTGCATGGGTGCGACCTTCGCGCACGTCGTGCAACTGCTGCGCAACATCGGTGTCGGCACCGGTCGGGCCATCGCGTTGAACACATTTGCCGGCGCACTCGCGTCGGCGATCTTTGGCATCGCGCTGGTACCCGCGCTCGGCTCCAAATGGACGTTGGTGATCGTTGCCGCCGGATACGCCACGCTCACGCCTCGCTTCAACAAGGCCGCACTGTCGCTCGTTGCTGCGAGCGTTGGATTAATTCTGTTCCTGCCGGCGAATCTTCACATCGTGAATGTTCCTCCGGGCGGACGAGTTGTTTCGTTTCAAGAAGGTGTCATGGGCGCCGTCGCCGTGGTGGAAGATGCCCAGGACCATCGCGTGCTGCGCGTGAACA
>DATHEW010000074.1:0-2934 GCA_035318425.1 Candidatus Acidiferrum sp.
CGCAATTGACCATCGCTGCGGCCACGGCTGTCGCGCGCGCCATCCGGTCAGAGACAGGACTCATTCCTCAAATCAAATGGCCGAACGACATTTTGATCGATGGCCGAAAAGTGGTCGGCATCCTCACGGAACTGAGCGCCGAACTGGATCGTGTGCGCTATGTGATTATTGGCATCGGTGTGGACGTGAACATCGAAGAGTTTCCCGCTGAAATTGCGGACATCGCGACCTCATTGGCCGCGGCGGCCGGGAAGAATTTCATTCGCGCCGAGATTGCCGCCGCTATCCTGAAGGAACTCGACGCGGATTACGCCCGGATCACAAACGGAGAATTCAGCGCTCTGGCCGAAGAGTGGGAGCAGCAATGTATCACGCTCGGCCGTCGTGTGCAGATTCACATTGGTGACCGGACTATCGCGGGACGTGCGGAGTCACTCGACGGCGACGGCGCTTTGCTGTTGCGAACAGATTACGGGCACCTGGAAAGAATTGTGGGCGGTGACGTGGTGCTGGAAAAGTAAGTCGTTTTTTTGATTTTTTTCCGAGCCTATGCCATCCATCGCGGACATTCCGAGCTGGAATGTGCGAAAGAACATTGGTTGTTGGTTTGTTTTGACATTGTGACGTCGGCAGCCAGTGTGCGCATAGCCTATGCGAAACCCCATTCGCGTCTCCCCTGACGCACTTGTTTTCCATACCTCCCTGATTGCTCTCGTCGCTCTGCTCGAAAGCTCGATACAATCTTTGGAACTAAAAGGAAAAGCGATATGTCATCACCATTCGACCGAAATACAGTTTCAGTTATAGCGTGTTGGGTATTCGCCGGCGTAATGGTCCATGCTGTCCCAATCTACAGCACGCTCGGGCCTGAGCCATACACGCCAGGAGGGCCAGTGTTCAGGTTTGGGTGGCTTTACGATTCGACTTCGGAGTTGGGAAGCGCGCAAAGTATCGCTGCGCCATTTTCCTTCACCGGTACAGCTTATGAACTGCAATCCATTACAGTGGACATCGGAAGGAACGTTTTCGAAAATACGCCGAACATTCAGATTGGAATTTTTCCCGATGATGGCGGACATCCTTCTCTGACGCCTATTATGACGTACGAACCCAATCCTTCACTCGTCACAAGCTTCGAACGACAATTGGTTAGCTACACCTTCCCAAGCCAGACCATGCTCATGCCAAACACATTGTATTGGGTGGCTTTCCAACCGCACACGGTGGGCGTTGCGAGCGAAGCATACAACGGCGAATACAGGCTTTCATCGTCGGTGTTACCAGCCACGTTGGCGGTCGCTGCACGAGTTTTCGAGAATACGTCGAGCGGGGATTGGGTTGTTTTTCCAAACACGCCGCAACCTGTTTTCCGTCTCGATGGCACCGGTGTTCCCGAACCGAGCACTTGGGCGTTACTCGCTTTGGGCACTGCCGCTTTCTTGTGCGCGGCGCGCCGCCGCCGAAAATGAACACGCGCATTTTCATTCTGTTCGCCATGGGAGCAGCTCGCGTCCCGCGACCATCAAAAGAAATCCCCTCCGGCCAAAGCCAGAGGGGATTCGTTTAAGGAGAAGTCTCTTACTGCACGGTCCTGATGCGGAAGAAGCCCTGGGGGGGGGCGGTGGTGCCGTTGGTGAAGGACAGCGAGTTGCCCGTGGCGGTGTTCGTCCAGAGCGCCGTCCAGTTCTCGGTGTTCAAATCAGCTTTGTAATCCACCGCGTAGCTCTTGCCCGCGCGGGTGCCCCAGGTCAGTTCCAGATTGTTCCCGTTGCGCACGCTGCTCGTGAAGTCCAGGGCCAGCACTTCCACCAGGATGGATTCGAAATCGCTCTTGGCCGGCACGCCATTGTCGCTCACGCGGATGGTGATCGTGCTCGCACCCACGCCCGCGGGCGTCCAACTGAACGCGCCCGCGCCGCTGATGCTCGCGCCGGCGGGCGGCGTCGGGTCGAGACTGAAGGTGAGCGCTTGCGCGGGCAGATCGCTGTCGGTCGCCGTCGCGGTGAAGGCGAGTGTTTGCCCCATGTAAATCGCTTTGTTGCCGATGGACGTCAGCACTGGCGCGGCGTTGGAGAAGCCCGGCAGATAATTGGCCGCGCGGGGCGAGACGCTCGTCGGCATGAAGTAAAGATCAGGAGCGCCGTCCGGGAAGCGGCCCCGGCTCACGTTGTTGGTTTGCGGGCCGAAGGTCACGCGATCGATTGGCATCCCGTCCGCGGCGAAAAGTCCGATGGCCTCGCCGCCCAGGGAGAGCGCGAAGCTGACGTGCAGATCAGGACGTGGCACGCCCGCCGACAGGTTCTGGCCTGTCTCGTTGTCCGCCCAGACGAGCAGATAGCCTTGCGCCGGGATGAGGTGCGCCATGTTCGTCGTGATGAGGAACTGGAACTTGTTCGTCACCACGCCCGCGGCGTTGGTCGACGAGTCGCTGAGATAATAGCCCGCGAGATCCACCGCATGGGTCGCAGGATTGTAGAGCTCGAACCAGTCTTCGAAATTGCCGTCCGCCGGATCGGCCAGCGTGGAAGTATTGCCGGCCATCCACTCATTGATGAACACGGTGAGCGGCGCGGCGCGCCCGTCGTTGGTGCCGCCGGGCGTGACGTAAAAGAACTCCTGCCGATCGAAGGGCTGCCCATCGGGGTAGGAGCCGTAACTGCGATCCACGTGCAGCCCCGCGTAGTTCACGTAGTCCATCACCTGGGGCGCGTTGGTGAACAAGCGCGAGAGCGCGATCGAGCCGGAAATGGCAGCCAGGCGAAAATCAGTATGCGCTTCATTGCTCGTGGTTTCACCCGGCTCCGAGTCACAGAACACGACCAGAAATTGGCCGGGGTTGACGACGTGCCCGGTAGGAAATGCCCAACTCGTGAGGCTCGTGTAATTTGTCGAAAGATACAGCCCATCGAGCGACACCGAATTTGTTCCACTGTT
>DATHEW010000075.1:0-5052 GCA_035318425.1 Candidatus Acidiferrum sp.
AATGAGATGTCTTCGGTCACGAACGCGCAGTTCTGGGTTGAGCTAATCAATCTCAGCACACAAACCGTGACGCTCGATGGCTGCGTGTTAACGCGCTTCGGCAATCCGACGAACCGCGAGTATGTCATTCCGTCCGGCAGCATTCCGCCGGGCGGTTTCTTCGTGATCGACCGCGCAACGATGGGATTTGGAGCGGACCCTGGCGATCGCGTGGTGCTTTACGCGCCGGGCAAGACGGCGGTGCTTGATGCGTTGGTGGCAAAAAGTTTTCCGCGCGCGCGCCTGCCTGATGGAACCGGCGAATGGCTGCGTCCGAGTCCCACGACGCTCGGTGCTTCCAACCAATTCGTGCTGCACACCGAAATCGTGATCAACGAGATCATGTATCGCCACAAACCGTTTCCTTCGGTGAACGGTCAACCCGCGGAAGAGAATCCTGAAGAGTGGATTGAGTTGTTCAATCGCAGCAGCAACGCGGTGAACCTCACGGGCTGGAGCTTGAGTGGCGGGATCGGCTTTCAGTTTCCCGACAACAAGCTCATCGCGCCGGGCGCGTATCTCGTCGTGGCCAAGGACGCGAATTCATTGCGCGCCATCTATCCGACCATCGACATTGTGGGGAACTTCAGCGGGAGCTTGGCATCGCAGGGAGAAGTGGTGCGCCTCGAAGACGCGAATAAGAACCCCGCCGATGTGGTGCGCTATTACAACGGTGGCCGGTGGCCGGAATACCCAAGTGCCGGCGGCTCCAGTCTAGAACTGCGCGATCCGAACGCTGACAATTCGAAAGCCGAAGCATGGGCCGCGAGCGACGAGAGCGGGAAGTCTTCGTGGCAGGCGTTCACTTACCGAATGGTGGCGCAGCCGAGTCTTACACCAAATCCCGACGGCACGTGGCGCATGTTTTTGCTTGGACTGTTGGGCGCAGGCGAGTGCCTCGTTGATGACATCAAAGTCATCGAGTCGCCCACGAACAGTCCTGTGTCGCTGATCGACAATGGCGATTTCGAAAACAACATCACGGGCTGGCGACCGCTCGGCACTCACGGTGATAGTCGCGTGATTACCGAGCCGGGCAATCCCGGAAACCGCGTGCTCCACCTCATTTCGACCGGCCCGCAGGAGCACATGCACAACCACATCGAGACCACACTCGCGAATGGCAAGAGCGTGGCGAATGGAACGCTCTACGAGATTTCGTATCGTGCGAAATGGGTGGCGGGCAAGAGCCTGTTGAACACACGGCTTTGGTTTAATCGCGCGGCGCGCTCGATGGAACTGTCCGCGCCGCAAAACAACGGCACGCCTGGGACGGTCAATTCACGTTACGAACCCAACATCGGACCGACCTTCGCGCAGTTTCAGCATCAGCCCATCGTCCCGCAGGTGAATGAGCCGGTCACCGTTTCGGCGCAAGTGCGGGACGCGCACGGCGTGACCAACTGCCAGGTGTTCTGGTCGGTGAACGGCGGCGCGTTTGCCAGCGCACCGATGACGCTGCGTGCGGATGGAACTTACAGCGGAACGATTCCTGGTAGTTCAGCGGCAACGATTGTGCAGTTCTACGTCCGCGCCGTGGATGGACTCGGCACGGTGTCCACGTTCCCAGCGCGCGGAACTAATGGTGGCGCGCTGTTCAAGGTCAACGATGGCCAGGCCAACGTCGCGCTTCAGCACAATCTCCGCATTATCACGACGCCCGCGAACGCAACGTTGCTCCACGCAGACACCAACGTAATGAGCAACGGCGAGATGCCTTGCACTGTGATCTATGACGAACGCATCGCTCTCTATGATGTCACGCTACGCTTGAAGGGCAGCATGAACGGGCGGCCATTCTCGGCGCGTGTCGGTTTTCATCTCGCCTTCCAGCCGGACCAATTGTTCCGCGGCGTGCATCCGACCATCGGTATTGATCGCCGCCCGGGCGACAACTCGCCGCGAAACGAAGAGATCGTCGTGCGTCACATCGCGCATCACGCGGGCGGTATTCCGGTGATGTATTTCGACGTGGTGAATATCCTTTCGCCGCGCGGCACCGAGAATGGCCCGGCGCTGATTCAGCCGAGTTACGAAGACAACTTCATCGACACCGTTTTCGAAAATGGCGGCGATGGCACACTGTTCGAGATGGATGGCATTTACAATTCCACGACCGCGAACGCCGCGGGCTATCGATTACCGCAGCCGAACAATTCGCAGAACTACGTGGACGTTGCTGATTACGGCGCGGACAAGGAGGTCTATCGCTACCAATTCATCCGGAAGAACAATCACGATCAGGACAACTACACGCCGTTCATCACCATGGCGAAGGCGTTCAGCCTTCCCACCGGTCCGGCGCTCGAGACGCAAACGCGCGAGTTGATGGACATGGACGAATGGTTGCGCGCCTACGCTGTGGTGACGCTGTGCGGCGTGTCGGACACCTACTCGTTCGGGCTTCAGCACAACGTGATGTTCTATTTCCGGCCTGAGGACAACAAAGCCGTTTATCTCATGTGGGATTCGGATTTTTCGTTCACGCGGTCGTCAACGTCCGCGATCGTCGGCGACCAGAACCTCGCGCGCATCGTGAACCTGCCCGTGAATCTCCGCGCGTTCTACGCCCATCTGCTCGACATCATTGGTTCCACTTACAACACGACGTACATGAGCTACTGGCTCACTCATTACGCGGGTTTCTCCGGCACGAGCTATTCGTCACGGCTCAGTTACATCCAACAGCGCTCCGACTTTGTGATGAGCACCATCGCCAGCGCGGGCGGCAACGCCCCTTTCAGCGTGACTTCAACAAACATCACGGTGAACGGCAGCAACGTGGTCACGCTCTCTGGCACGGCGCCAGTGCAAGTGAAGACCATCACCATCAACGGCGTGACGTGGCCGGTGACCTGGAGCACGCTGACGGGTTGGACCATCCGCCTGCCCGCAGATGCGGCGACGAATACGCTTCAGATCACCGGCCTCGATGTGAACGGCAACGTGGTGACGAACACGAGTTTCACAGCCACCGCAGTGGTGAACGCGACCCCGGAACAGCCAATGGGAAATTTGGTTTTCAACGAGATCATGTTCCATCCCGCCGTGCCGGACGGCGAGTACGTCGAGATCTACAATCGCGCGACCAACACCACGTTCGATCTGTCGGGCTGGCAAGTGAACGGACTCGATTACACCTTCCCGCCGGGAAGTTCGATCGGACCGCGCAGCTATCTGGTGCTGGCAAGGAATCGAATTGTTTACACCGCGACATACGGCGCTGGAGTTCCCTTTGATGAATTCAACGGCGACTTCCAGCACAACGGCGAAACCATCTCGCTCGTGCGACCAGGTGCGACGCCAGATCAGAACCTGGCCGTTGATCGCGTGCGGTATGAAGGAGGCGTGCCGTGGCCGGTGGATGCAGCGAGTGAGACTGGCTCATCGTATCAATTGATCGACGCGAGCCAGGACAATAGTCGCGCGGGGAACTGGACGGCGCGCTACATCCCGGCCGTTTTCCAGAACGAAGAATTTATTCCCGCGATCACGAACGTCGGTTGGCGCTTCGTAAGTTTCACAGGGAGCATCGGCAACGGCGTCGGCTCGAGCCAGCAACGGTTGCTCATCTATCTGGGCGAAACCAATGGCGCCAGCGCGGTCATTGACGACATCTCGTTGGTCGCGGGAACAAACGCCGCGAGCGGCTTCAACTACATCCGCAATGGCGATTTCGAATCGTCGCCGCTGCTGGAGAGTTCGCCGCTGACGAACAGTTGGATCGTTAGTACGAACTACACGAACTCCGCGATCACGAGCAGCCTTACGCACTCAGGCGGCGGAGCGTTGCGAATCGAAGCCACGACTTTCGGCAATGCGTTCGGCCGGGTGATCTCGCAGAACATTTCGCCCGCGCCACCGGCCATGAGCACGAACACGTTGAGCTTTTGGTTCTGGTCCACCAACTCGGCGACGAATCTCATCGTGCGCATCCAGGGCAGTGCCGCGCTAACCACGGGAACTGCGGGAACGAACATCAATCCGTCGATCACGCCGTCCAATTACATCCCGCCGATGCTGATCAGTCCGGCGACGAATTATCTCACGCCGGGCGCGACGAATCAGTTCACAGCAGCGCTGCCCGCGTTCCCGACGTTGTGGATCAATGAGGTGCAGACGGAACATCTCGGTGCGCTGCTCGACAATCACGGCGAGCCTGATCCGTGGATCGAACTCTACAACGGCGGGACGAACGCGGTTTCGCTCGCGGGACTGTATCTCTCCAGCAGTTACACGAACCTGACGAACTGGGTTTTCCCCGCAGGCTGGAGTCTCGGCCCGACGCAGTTCCTCGTGCTCTTTTGTGACGGCGAACCTTCGGAGAGCGATGCGAACCAACTTCACACGAGCTTCCGACTGCCGCTCACGACGGGTTCAGTTGCGCTGTCGCGGGTGCACAACGGCCAGCCGCAAGTCGTCGATTACGTGAACTACTCCGGCCTCGCAACGAACCGCAGCTTTGGTTCGTTCCCGGACGGGCAGCCATTCGATCGGCAGGAATTTTTCTATCTCACGCCGGGCGCGACGAACAACGGACGTTCCGCGCCGCTCACCGTGTTCATCAACGAATGGATGGCGCAGAACAGCAGCACGGTGGGCGATCCGGCGGACAACGGAGGGTTTGAAGACTGGTTTGAAATCTATAATCCAAACACGAACGCCGTAAATCTGGCGGGCTATTTCCTTACCGATGCGCTGACCAACAAGGTTCTGTTCCCGATCACGACGAACATGGCGCACGTGATTCCGCCGCACGGCCGCCTGCTGGTATGGGCTGACAACGAGTCGTTCCAAAACGTGGTCAATGGCGTGATGAGCACGGACCTGCACGTGGACTTCGCGCTGAGCGTGAATGGTGAAGCGATCGGCCTGTTCGCGGCGGACGGCACTCAAGTGGATGCGGTGACGTTTGGCCGCCAGACAAACGACGTGAGCCAAGGCCGGTATCCAGACGGCGCACCGACGATCGCGTTCATGCCCGGCTCGGCCTCGCCGCGCGCTGCGAACTAT
>DATHEW010000076.1:0-2904 GCA_035318425.1 Candidatus Acidiferrum sp.
TACACAAACAACTTTGCCCACGGCACGCTGCAACTGGCGAGTGGCGTCACGGTCACGTTGGTCAATAGCGCGGACAACGTCCCCGGGCCGGAGGCGCTCTACGTGGACACGATCATCATCCCGGCGGGCACGACGTTGAATCTGGCGGGCCTGCCGGTCTATGCGCGCAACACACAGATCAGTGGCGTCGTGACGAATGGAACAATTTCAGTCGCGGTCGGCGAACAATTTGCGGACCTGAAAGTCGAGTCGTTGGGAGCGCCGGGCGCAGCATCGGTCGGAGAAGCCATCGCCGTGAGCTGGACGGTGCGCAACACGACGAATGCTTCTGCGACGACGCCGGTGGGCGCGTGGCAGGATCGCGTGGTGCTTTCCACCGACGCCAGCGCCGGCAACGGCGACGATCGCACGCTCGCGACGATTCAGCACAACGGAGCGCTGTCCATCGACGCGACTTACTCGACGAACGCGACTGTGACGTTGCCGGGCGACCTGAGAGGGAATCTTCACCTGTTCGTCATCACCGATTCGGGAAGCGCCGTTTACGAATTTGCTTTCGAGACGAACAACGCTTCCGCTGGCCTGCCCATCGCGGTGGCCGCGCCTGATCTCGTCGTCAGCAATTTGATCGCATCGGCGACGGGCACGGTGAACGGAACGGTTCCGGTGACGTGGACCGTTACGAATCTTGGGCCGGGTGTTGCGACGGCGAACTGGTTCGACCGCATTTACATTTCAACGAACGCCACGTTCGGCGGACCCGACACGTTGCTTGTCGCTGAATCGACGGCGACGGCGACTCCTCTGGCGGAGGGCGCGGCGTACACGCGCACGCGCAACGTGACGATTCCCGCGAACTACATCGGATTGAATTACCTGCTCGTCGTTGCGGATGGCTCGTTGAACCAATTGGAGACGATCGAGACGAACAACGTGGCGGCGGTGCCGATCGAGATTAACGCGTCTGACCTCGAAGTGACCGGCCTTGATGTCACCCCCGCGCCGCTTATGTCCGGCGCGCAAATTGTGGTTCGCTGGAACGACACGAATTCCGGCGTCGGTCCTGCGCGCGGCCCTTGGCACGACCAGATCGTGGTGAGCAATCTCACCACTGGCGTGAAGCTCGTCGATACGACGGTCTATTACGATTCGAACGCGAGCGGTTCGATCAGCAATGGCCAGAGCCGCGCTCGCCAGTATTCCTTTCGCCTGCCCGATGGTCCCGGCGGCGCTGGCACCCTGGCTTTCCGCGTGCGCACGGACGTTTACAACAGCGTGCCGGAATTCAATCCATCCGGCACGGGCGAGAACAACAATCTGGCCATCATCACGCGCACCTCCACGCTCTCCGGTTATCCCGATCTGCAGGTGACCAATCTCGCGGTGACGCCGGTGATTCTCCAATCGGGTGCGGGCGTGAGCGTCAGGTGGGAAAACACCAACAGCGGCAATGCGCCGGCGGATGCGCCGTTCTACGACCGCTTGATCGTGCGCAACCGGACGACGGCGGAGACGTTCGTGAACACGACTTTTTATTACAATCCGGCGGTGGCGACGAATGGGTCGATTGCGAGCGGACAGTTTCGCAGCCGGGGACATGCGTTCCAGCTTCCCAACGGAACGCGCGGCGCGGGCGAATTGGAGTTCACGGTCACGAGCGATGTTTTCGGTGCGATCTTCGAACATAACGCCGCCGGCACGAGCGAGAGCAACAATGTCGCGGTGCTCGTCCGCAACTCGACGCTCGCGCCGTATCCCGATCTCACGGTGAGCAACATCGTGGCGGCCGCGACGGGAGCAGCCGGACAGCCAGTGACCGTCGCATGGACCATCGCCAATCAGGGGGACGCGGCCGCCAGCGGTTCGTGGAGCGAGCAGGTCTTCCTCGCCGACAATGCGACCGGGGGAAATACCATTTACCTCGCGTCCGTTTTTCACAGCACTGGCCTGGGCGCGGGTGCATCGATCACGCACACCGCGCGCGTGACGCTTCCGGCGTTCAGTTCGGGCTCCAGGTTCTTTGTCGTGCGCGCTGATTCGGGCAACCAGGTTTATGAACTGAACGAAACGAACAATGCGGCGGTGGACGAACAGTCGATTCTGTTGCCCGCCGGTCTCACGCTCGCCTTTTCAACGCACAGTTTCTCCGAAGCCGCCGGCACCAACGCCAGCCAGGGAACGGTGATTCGCAACACCGCCACGGGCAGCGCGCTCGACGTGACGCTTTCGAGCAGCGACCCGAACAGTGCCGTTGTGCCAGCGACGGTGACGATCCCGGCTGGCGCTGCGTCGGCGAGTTTCCCGGTCGGCGCGCTGGACAATTCTTTCGTCGATAGTAATCGCACCGTGACAATTGGCGCCGTCGCGAGTGGATTCAGTTTGGTTTCCGACACGCTCACCGTCACCGACAACGATACACGCGGGCTTTTCTTCCAGGTTGTTTCTTCGACGGTCGCTGAGAACGCCGGCGCTTTTGCAGCCCTGGGCTATCTCACGCGCAATGCGGAGACGAACGAAGCATTGCTCGTGACGCTCAACAGCGACAACCCCGGCAAGCTCATCGTCCCCACGAACATCATCATCGCCGCGGGCGAACGCACGACTGTCTTTGGTGTGGATGCGGTGGATAACGACTTCATCGATGGGACGGCGCTGGTCAAGGTTCAGGCGGGCGCCACCAACTACAACAACGTGTCGGCCACTGTGACCGTGACCGATAATGACACGGTGACTCTGGCGTTGAGCGTGGCCGATCCCGTGGTGACTGAAGGCAGCGGCAGTCCGGCGACCATCGGCACGGTCACGCGCTCGCTCGTGAACAGCCGTGACCTCGTCGTGCTCCTAAGCGCGACACCAGTGGGACAACTTTCACTGCCGGGACGCGTGACCATTCCGTCGAATCAA
>DATHEW010000077.1:0-6103 GCA_035318425.1 Candidatus Acidiferrum sp.
AAGAACGTTGCCTTCGCTCGGTCCGTAAACCTTGGGCGTGGGAAGTGACGCGGCGAGCGCTTGCAGTTTTTTGCGGCGCTTCGCGGTCATCTCCTTGTGCATCTTCGGCGATCCGGTTGGGTGCCCCATCTCGTCGTGTTCGAGGCCGGTCGCCACCGGGTACTTGCCGCTGAGAATCTGGCGGCCCGGCGGAACATGTTGGGTCACACCATCCTTGGCGCTGAGATCGTATGGTTTGTGTTCCGCAACTGGCGAAAGGTCTGGCGTGAGATCTTGCCAAACCTTCTTCAGGTCGGGTTCCTCGAACGCTTCGATGCGCGTCGCGATGGCCTGATCGCTGAGGAGAATCACCGGCACACTGTAATTGCGCGCAATGTTTACGGCCTCGATCGCGGTATAAAAACAGTCCTCAACATTTGCCGGCGCGATGACGACACGCGGAGAATCGCCATGTCCGCCGTTCACCGCGATATTGAGATCGGACTGTTCGACGTTGGTGGGCATGCCGGTCGAAGGACCGCCGCGTTGAATGTCGATTACGACCAACGGCATCTCAGCCATGACGCCCCAGCCGAGAGCTTCAGTCTTCAGTGAGATACCCGGGCCACTCGAACCGGTGACCGCAACGCGGCCGGCGTAGCCGGCGCCGAGCGCCATGGAGATGGCGGCGATTTCGTCCTCGGTTTGAATGAACATGCCGCCGTACTTGGGCAAGTCGCGGCGAAGCAATTCCATGATGTCTGACCAGGGTGTGATCGGATAACCCGCGCCGAAGCGAACGCCGGCCGCGATCAAGCCAAAGGCGATCGCTTCATTCCCATTCATCACCACTTGATGGCCGGATTTCTTCTGGGCATCAATGAACTGAAACGTTTCGATGATTCCGCCGAGTGAATGCGCGTAGCCGGCGTGGAACGCAGCCAGCGCATTGTTGACGATGCTCTCGTCCTTGCCACCGAAACGTTCGCGAATCAGACGCTCAAGTTTCGGGAGATTTAGATCGAACATTTTGGCGATCAAGCCAAGGGCGAAAATGTTTTTGCCTTTGTCCTTCGCCGTTCCGCCGATCGCTTCGACGGTCAGACCGGCAATCGGAACGCCCACGTGATGATACAACTCCTGCAGTTCCGGATTCGGCTGCACGTGGTCTGAATCGTAGAGAACAATGCCGCCCTTTTTGACTGAACTGATGTGGCCCTCGTAGGAATGTTGATAGAAGCAGAGCAACACGTCCGCTTCATCACCCGCGCTCAGCACCTCACCCGAGCCGATGCGCACCTGGAAGATCGAAGGGCCGCCAGAAATCGTCGCCGGAATCGTCATGAACGTCATGACTTCCTGCTCGCTGCGCCCTGCCAGGCGGGCCAGGAAACCGCCGATGGCCTGGATGCCATCCTGGGAATTGCCCGCGATGCGGATGACAGCCTCGGAGATTCGGGAGACCTTCGGGGCACCGCCAGAAGCCGCTAAAGTTGGTTCACTCATTTCAATTTTTCAGTTCGCTCAAATAAAAAGAAATCGCCCGCTTTTAAGGCGATTTCGGTCAAAGACGCTACCATTGAGAGGCAACGTGTCAATGGATTCTCGGCCGCGTGGCCCGCCGACTTGAATCATTTCCAAACGAGCTTAAGCCGCTTGAATCGATCGTGGTCTGACTTAAGTCAAAGACGGAGAGAATCACAACATCGTGTGTGTAAATCGACGTTGCTCCACCACTAACCGAGTAAGCCTACTTTAGCGGTTCGCGATCGGACTTGATTTCCGTGCCCTTTGGAAGGTCCTTCGGCGCGTTAATGTTCAACTCACTCAACACAGCGTCAGTGATGTCGTTATCGGTCGTTCCGACGTAAGGAACCATCGGCGTCCCATTCACCGTCTCGGCGGCAATATCGATGACCATCGAGTAATTGCCCGCCTTGGCCTTGGCTTTGATCTTGTCCTTGATCTCACCGAGGATTTGATCCCGCACGCGGCGTTGTTTCTCCCCAAGGGTCGTACGCGAAGTCGTGTCGAATTGCTTCACGCGATCTTCCTGCGTGCGAAGGCTGAGCAGTTCGTTCTCGGCGGATTTCTTGCGCTTATCGCGCTCGTCGGTGGTCACCGCCGGATCATTCGCGCTGTCCACCAGCTTCTTGTAATTCTCACGCGTCTTCTCGTACTGATCGAACATCGCCTTGCGCTCTTTCTCGAGATCGCCCGCTTGATCTTTGAGGTTCGCGTCGGCTTGCTTGGTGCGCCAGTAATTATCGAACGCCTTCCGCAGGTCGATGGTGCCAATCTTCGTTTCCGCCGCGAAACCCGCGACGCTCGATGCCAGGAGGAGACTTAAAAACAACTTCTTCATGTAAAATCCAAACTCAGATCAAAACTCAGTCGTGTAACCGACGGTGAAATTGAAGCGGCCGCCGCCGCCCGTGTCATACGCATCCTCCAGCGGGACTGCGTAGTCAAATCGCAATGGGCCGATCGGCAGGTTGAGCCGGATGCCCACGCCCGCGTCTGAACTGTAGGTCGTGTTGAACTGATACGAGCGGTAAAACACGTTGCCCATGTCGTAGAAGAAGGCGAAGCGCAGCCGGTCGATGATGGGCAAACTGTATTCCGCCGAGCTGACCCAGTAAGTGTTGCCGCCGATCGGTTCGTCGTGAATGCCCTTGATGCCGTTTTCCTGCGGCGTCGCCTCGCGGTAGCGGAACCCGCGCAACGAATACGCGCCGCCCAGATACCAGCGTTCGAAAAAGGGCACGTCATTGTGCGGCTGGTTGCGAATCGATCTCGTGACCGGGCTGCCGGAATGGGGACCCGTCTGAGTAAAAACGCGGACGGGAGGAACCGTATCAATGCTCGAATCCCCCCAGGCATCCACCGCACCTGCCTTGAACTTCAATTCAAGCACGTGTCCTTCAGCAAGGCCGGGAAAGTACCACGAACTCTTCGCCTCCAGCTTGTAGATGTTCGCATCGCCCGCGACGAACTCGCTCATGAATTCCGAGCGTTGGCCGCGGTTCGGCAAAAACCCGCCGCCGCGCGTGTCGTAGGCGATTGAGCCGGCAATACGGTTCAGGAAAAAATCACCCTCGGAGTTCACCATCGTTTGCGGCGCGCGCGGATCGACGTTCTCGATTCCGACAAGCTCCGGCGTGTAGCTGACACTGCCGATCAGGAAGTCACTGCCCAACGCACGGCTCAGGCTGATTTTGCCGCCCACGCGCTTCTCATCGAACAGGTCGCTCAGGAAACCGAGCTGGCGATAATAGAGGTCCACTCCTAACGACAGCTTCTGGTCCAGAAACCACGGTTCGATAAACGAAATCTGAAAATCCTGTCGCAGCGTGCCGACCGATGCGCGCAAACGAAACTTCTGTCCGCCGCCCGTGAATGTCGGCGGCTTGAACAAATCGAAATTGCCCTGCGACAACTCGACAAAACCGACCAGTGAATCCACCGAGCTGAATCCCGCGCCGACCGTGAAGTTGCCCGTGTTCTTCTCATCCACGCCGACGACGAGATTCTTGCGATTCGGCACATCCGTCTCTTCGGGCCGCGCGTCCACGCGCTCGAAGTAGCCCATCTGTTCGAGACGCAGCTTGCTGCGCTTCACGCGCACCATGTCGAAGACTTCGCCAGGAGCGACGGCAAGTTCGCGGCGAATGACGCGGTCCTTCGTCTTTACGTTGCCTTTGATTTCGATCTTCTCGATGTACGCCTTCTCGCTCTCCGCGATTTCGTACACGAGATCCATCGTGCCGGTGTCCACGTTCGGGTTCTTGCGCGGCAGCACGCGCGCGTCGATGTAGCCCTTCGCGCCGTAATAATCCTCAAGCGCCTCCCTGTCCGTCGCGAGCTTCGTCGGCGTGAAGATGTCACCGACCATCATCTTCAACGTGCCCGCCAGTTCGTTTGTATTGAAGAGAGCGTTTCCCTTGAAACCAATCGCGCCGACTTTGTATTGGCGGCCTTCATTGATGATGAAGTGCAGGATCATCCGCTTGGGCGTGAGCATCTCCTGCTTCACTTCCTTCAACTCGAAATCGATGTAACCCTCGTTCCGATAGAAGTCCGCAATCTTGTCCTTGTCGTCCTCGAACTCCTCGTCCTTCAAGCGGCCCGTCTGCGTGAGCCACGAGAACATCCACCAGCGCTTCGTCTTGAGCTGCTTGCGCAACTTCTTCTGCGAAAACTTTTCCGCCCCGTCGAACACGACGTCCACCACTCGCACCTTCGGCGCCTCGACGATCTCGAACGTCACCGTCGCGCGTCCGGCGTTTTCATCCGGCGCGACTTTGTACGTCACCAGCGTGCGCGGATAACCCTTGTTCTGGTAATGCTTCTTGATCTCCTGCGCGTCGGAGAAAAGCTTCCGCTCGTCCTTCGATTCGCCGACCTTCGACTTGATCTTGTCCTTCAGCTTCGATTCCGAAAATTTCGTGTTGCCGACGAACTTGATTTCCGTCACGCGCATCTTGTTCACCAGCACGTAAGTGACAGTGACACCTTCGGTCGAAGGCTCTTCCACGATGCGAATGTTATCGAAGTAGCCGGTGCCGTAGAGATTGCGCACGTCGTCATCGACGGCGAGGCGATTAAAATTGTCTCCCTCCTTGACGCGAATATTCGCGCGGATGAGCGACTCGCTGACGGATTGCGGGCCGACTTGCTTGATCTCGATTTTCCGAATCTGCGAAGGGCCGGCGCCGAAAACACCGTGGGCGGCGCCGAGGAGCAGCACCAGAACGGCGTAGCGAAAGAATCTATTCATCAAGCAATGGGCCGGGAAGCTGTGGCGCTGAACGGTCGCCGCCAAATTGCGTTATCGGCTTGAAGAGCAGACAAGCGAGTCTGGCCTTCGTTCAAACGCGCCGGATGTGCGCACAGCCCGGGCAAATCGATACCAACTCCACCGCGTATTTTCCCGGCACGGCGCGCAGTAGAAGGAAGGGCAGATTTGGAGTCAATGAGGAAAACCCCGCCGCTGCTGCTCAATCTTGAACGTCCAATCGCGCGTACCTGCATGTGTAAGTGGCGCACGGCGTGAGTTCTCGATGTGGATGGGGCGGGAATAGGTATTGATCCCTCGACGTTCGGCAATTGGTGCTGGAGACGCTCGTTCGAAGAGGCAACCATCGCCGCCGAATTGTCGTTCACCGACAGTGCCGTGGCGTCTGGATTTCGCAGGTGCGCATTAACTGCAATCTGCCGTTGGCAATCCGGGTCGATCAACTGGACGATGCAGTTAGGCGGCTCCCTGCACAAAGAGATTTGGAGCGCGGTGCTGGTGCGCTCCAATCCTGCATTGCTTGGAAAATCGAACGAGCCTTAGTTCGTCTGTCGGCGTTGCATCCGCGCAAAGACGATGATGGCGGCCAGTCCCAAAATTGAAAGCAGTCCTGTAGAACTGGCGTCCGGAACGCCAGCAACATTTACGTTGATGGCGGATGTTCCGAGCAACGCGCCCGCTGAGTTAAACGCCTGCAATTCGAAGGCGTATTGCGCCGGTGCATTGGGATTGTACGCGATAGTGTTCAGGAAAGGCATCGTCAAGTTCCAGGAATCCTGGAAAATCCCTGAGGAGCTGCCACCTGGTATTGGGAGGGTAGTGAAGGTGTCGGTTGTGTTGTTTCCGTATCGCAACGCGTAATTGTAAACTTCGGTATTGCCAATTGCCGCGGCCAATTCGATGTACAACCCGAAATTCCACGTGGGTCCCAAAGATTGGCCTTCCAGCCCGTCGTTGATACCTGGGGTTGCGAAAAACGTTCCCGCGCCATTGTTCACAAGCGGAGGATTCGAGTAGCGGTTGTGGGCGGTGAGGGCCAACGTAATCGTATTACCGCCGTTCGCTATGGAGCGGATTGCAGAGGGATCCGTGGGAATGCCCGAACCACCGTAAGTGGCACCGGGAAGATTGACGAAGGTGCCGTAAGACGGCGCAATCGGCGTGGCAAACGCAACGGAGCCTGCCAGTAATCCCGTAACGAGTAATGCGATGATCTGCTTCTTCATGTTCTTCTTTACGTGTTCCTTACCCGTCGCCGTTAGCAAGTTAAAGACCACTCATGAATTGAGCTTATTTTCGATGTTTTCAATAATTTTCCGTTCAACA
>DATHEW010000078.1:0-6518 GCA_035318425.1 Candidatus Acidiferrum sp.
CCCGGCTCTTGCCGACCTTCGTCGCGACGTCTTCCTGGCGAAGCTGGAATTGATCGATGAGCTGCTGGTAACCGAGCGCCTCTTCCATCGCGTTCAGGTTTTCGCGCTGTAGGTTTTCGATGAGCGCCAGTTCGAGCACGGAGCGATCGTCCGCCTCGCGGACAATGACTGGCACCTCGGGAAGATTCAGCAGTTGTGAAGCGCGCCAGCGGCGTTCGCCGGCGATCAGTTCGAAGTGATCTCCCATCTCGCGCACGATGAGCGGCTGGACGATCCCTTGTTCCTTGATGGATGCCGCCAATTCCTGAAGCGACTCTGAGGTGAAATCTTTGCGTGGCTGAAGCGGGCTGGGCTTGATCCTGGCGAGCGGCACGCGCAACACGCGATCGCGCGAGTCCGCGACGGCAGGTTGCGGTTCAGACGCTGACGTTGGTTGAGGGGCTGGAGCAGGCGCGGTTGGTCTTGCTCCCGAATTTCCACCGAGCAACGCGCCGAGTCCGCGGCCCAAAGCCGGTTTCGACATGCGCCAAGAGTGTGGGAACGCGACGTGTGTTCAAGCTGAAACTCCGTTCGCCGGTGAGGCGTGGAGAAATGCCTCACGCAAAGGGCGCGAAGAACGCGAAGGATTTCTGGCCCGCATCGCGGACGCGTGCGCATCGGTTCGGCGTGGCGCAGGTTTACTAAAATCCAAGTCTTGTTGTTACCACATTGAATAGGAGTCGCGGAGCGACTGTTGATGGTAGCCGTGGCTTTTCAAGCCACGGTTCGACGCACCAGCCATTCGTTCGTCGCGGAGCGACGACTGAAAATCCCGCGTTCATTCATGCGCCGCTCCGCGACGCGGGCAATAACGTGCGCCCACCGTGGGATGAATCCCGTCAGTTCATCGCTCCGCGATGTAATGAAACGCGTTCGAGCGATGTGGAAACGACAATGCTCGAAAATCCCGCGCTTACGTGGATTGCCATGAGATCTTCTTCTGCACCCTTTTCCCTTTGCGTCCTTTGCGCCCTTCGCCTGAAACCCTATTCTCCCCGGCGTGAGCAAGAAGAGCGGGAAGATCGCCGCGTTGATCGAATCGTGTCGGGGAAAGAAACTCCCGGCCCATTACCTCGGCTACTTCGAATGCTTCAATCGCGAGATGTTCTACGAAGCACATGACGTGCTGGAGGAGCTTTGGCTTGGGCAGCGCGATGGACCGAACTACGGCTTCTACAAAGGACTGATCCAATTCGCCGGCGCGTTCGTTCACTTGCAAAAAAACCGGTTACGTCCCGCCGCGGCGCTGTTCCGGCTGTCGCAGTCTTATCTCGGGAAATACTCATCACCTCACGAGGAACTCGATGTCTCGAACGTGCTGCGACTGGCGGACGAATGGGTAGCGCGGCTCGAAGCGAAAAACTTTTCCGCAAACCCGCTGACAACCATTCCGGCACCGAAGCTCACGGTGGCGCAGGGTTCTCTCAAGCGATCAACGTGATCACCAACACGATGGCGCTGGCGAACAGCCCGATCAGAAAACTCAGGTACGCCAGCCGAAGGAAGCGGTACTTCTTCGCCGCGAGAAAAGAACCCAGCGTATAAACCTCGCGCACCTGCGCCTCATACAACTGGCTCGGATCGTTCAGCACTTTTTCCATCGCGGCTTCGAATTCGGCGTACGGCATCCGCACAAAATCGCCGAAGAACAACAGGTTGAACATCGGTTTGCTGCCGGCTTCATCACCGTTCACGGAGGCTTTCGATTGAATCTTGGGCATCACGGTGTAGATCGCGAGGGCGATCGTGATCAGGCAAAAAAACAGCAAGGTCAGCACTGGCCAGCGCAACTTCGGGCTGAAGGCGTGCGGTGCGGTGAACGTGATGATCAGCGAAGACAACGTGAGCAACATGTTCGCCTTCAGGTCGGCCATCGAACTGAGCTGCACATGATGAACGCGGGTCTGGCGCAACATGTGATCGAGATGCGCCCCCGGCTGTTGAATTGTCATGGGCGAAGACTGAGCAACCTGCGGGAAAAAATCAGGCGGAAATAGTGAAGACGAAGTCATCGAAGCGATTTCACGTTGGCGACGGCTTTGTCTCACACATACAGTCACGGCACACATGAAAGTGAATCTCGCCTACGGACAGGGTTTGTTGCCGGTGGAATTTCCGGATGGACGCACCACTGTCATCGAGCCGAGTCACACGGCTGGCCTGCCGAATGAGAAGAGCGCTGTGCTTCGCGCACTGGAACAGCCGATTGATTCGCTGCCGTTGCGCCAGTTGATTACGGCGAAGACGAAGATCTGCATTCTCTTCACCGACATCACTCGCGCGACGCCGAACGATCGCATCATCCCGTGGTTGCTCGCGCATCTGGAAGGCGTGACGCCGCGCGAGAACATCACGCTGTTGAATCAACTCGGCACGCATCGGCCGAACACGCCGGCGGAATTGGAGAAGATGCTCACGCCCGAGGTCGTGGCGAACTATCGCGTGTTGAATCATGAGCCGGAGAATGATGACGCGCTCGTGCAGGTCGGGGTGATGCATGACGGCACGTCGGCGCTTTTGAACAAGCACGCGGTCGCGGCGGACCTGCGCATCGTGACGGGGTTCATCGAGCCGCATTTCTTCGCGGGATTCAGCGGCGGCATCAAAGGGATCATGCCGGGCGTGGCGGGGCTGCGGAGCGTCATGAGTAATCACGGGTTCCGGAATATCGGTGATCCGAATTCGACCTTCGGCATCAATCAGGGCAATCCGCTTTGGGAAGAGTTGCGCGGCATCGCATTGAAGGCGGGGCCGAGTTTTCTGTTGAACGTCACGTTGAACGAGGAGCGCGCCATCACCGGGGTGTTCGCAGGCGACATCCTTCAGGCGCACAAAGCGGGAACGGAATTTGTTCGCAAGTCGGCGATGCAAGCGGTGGACGATTCATTCGATGTCGTGGTGACGACGAACAGCGGTTACCCGCTGGACATGAATTTATATCAGGGTGTCAAAGGCATGAGCGCCGGCGCGCGGATTATCAAGCCGGGCGGCACGTTGATTCTCGCGGCGGAATGTCGCGAAGGTGTTCCCGCGGGCAGTCCGCTGGACAAGTTGCTGCGCGATGTCTCGTCGCCGGAAGACTTATTGAAGCTGCTCGCCACACCCGGGTTTGTGCGCGCGGAGCAATGGCAGGCGCAGATTCAGGCGATCATTCAACGCAAGGCGCGCGTGTTGGTGTACAGTGGAATTCCTGACGAAGTGATTCGCGCCGCGCACTTGCAGCCATGTCGCGATATTGCGGCGGAGGTGGAGAGTTGTTTGCGCGAGAATCCAAATGCGCGCGTGGCGGTTCTGCCGCAGGGGCCATTGACTATTCCGTATCTGCGGAACGCGGGCGGGCAATTGGCGAAGGCGGCGTAATATGAAACGACTTTTCGTTCTCGCCATCGCGTACTCGGTCGTTCTTCAGATTATCGCTGCCACGCCTCCAGTGCGCGCTCAGAATCCTCCGAACATCATCTTCATCCTGGCCGACGATTTGGGTTACGGCGATCTCGGGTGCTACGGACAAAAGCGCATCAAGACGCCGAACCTCGATAAGCTCGCGGCCGAAGGAATGCGTTTCACGCAATGCTACGCGGGATCAACCGTGTGTGCGCCGTCGCGTTCGTGCCTGATGACGGGACAACACACAGGCCATACTCGCGTGCGCGGGAACAACGCGTATCCTTTGCGACCCGAGGATGTGACCGTCGCGACAGTGCTACAGAACGCGGGCTACAAGACTGGCCTGATCGGCAAGTGGGGCCTTGGTTTGCAAGACACTACGGGCACTCCAGCGAAGCATGGGTTCAGCGACTTCGCCGGCTTTCTCAGCCAGACGCATGCGCATCAGTATTACCCGACGAGTGTGTGGCGCTTCAGTGCCCGCCCTGATTTTCCGGACAAGGAATTCATGTGGATGCTGGACGGCAACACGAATGACCAAAAGAAAGTTTACGTTCACGATCTGTTCACTCGTGGCGCGACGAATTTCGTCACGGTGCATCGGCAGTCGCCGTTCTTTCTCTATCTCGCCTACACCGCGCCGCACGCGAATAACGAACTGGGCAAAGCATCTGGCAATGGAATGGAAGTGCCGAGCGACGCGCCTTATTCGGACGAAGACTGGCCGCAGCCTGAGAAAAACAAAGCCGCGATGATCACGCGCATGGACCGCGACATTGGACGCTTGATGGAATATTTGAAGGCATTCCAGCTCGATACAAATACCGCCGTGTTCTTCACGAGCGACAACGGTCCGCATGATGAAGGCGGCGTGAAAGCGTCGTTCCATAACAGTTCTGGTCCGCTTCGCGGCATCAAGCGCGACATGTACGAAGGCGGGATCCGCGTGCCGATGATAGTTCGCTGGCCGGGCCAGATCAAAGCGGGCGCGGTGAATGATTTTCTGTGGGCGCTCTGGGATTTCCTGCCGACGGCGGCGGCGATTTCGCGATCGACGAACGCCTTGCCGAAGAACATCGACGGCATGTCTGTCCTTCCGACTTTGCTCGGAAAGGAACAGAAGCCGCATGAATTCTTCTACTGGGAATTTCACGAGAAAGGTTCAAAGCAAGCGGTGCGTATGGGCGATTGGAAAGCGGTGCGCCTCGCGATCGACAAGCCCCTTGAGCTTTACAACTTGAAGGTCGATCTCGGCGAAACCAATAACGTCGCCGCCGCGCATCCTGAGATCGTAGCAAGGATTGAAGCGTATCTGAAGACAGCGCGGACGCCGTCGGAGAAGTGGCCGCTCGCGTTGGCGCCCAGGCCGGGCGAACGGGTTCCTGCGCCACCCGCTGCGGAGGTCAATTAGCTGCGGAACCAGGTCAATTCCGGCGACATCATTGGCAACAGAAGTCCAGCGCCTAGGAGGTGGGCGGGCGTAAGATGTTTCCGAAAACAAGTGCTTCATGCCGCTTGCCGGAAACCAAGTTGCTGCGATATTCGTGGCGCTGTTCGCCCGACGACCGGGTGGAAGTTCGATTGTGGAATAATGGAAGGGGAATCAACTCATGAAGACGGCAACGACATCGGCGGCTACGAAAACGAAAACGGACACGCGCATCACGGACGCACTGAATCAGGTGCTGGCGGATTCATACGCGCTGATGGCTCTGACACATCTGGCGCACTGGAATATCGAAGGGCCTGATTTCTTCGAATTGCACAAGGCGTTTCAGAAACAGTACGAAGAATTATTCGAGGCTGTGGACGAGATTGCTGAGCGGGTGAGGGCGCTGGATGCATTCGCCATCGGTGGATTGAACAAGCTCGCGCGCACCGCCGGAATGGAGGAGTTCACCTCGCCGATGCCGCAAAAGGATTACATCGCCGCGCTGGTTGTTGCTCACGAGAAGGTTTTGGACGACGCGACTCAGACTCGGCACCTGGCCGGCGAGTCGGACGATTTGCAGACCCAGGACCTGATGGTGAGGCGATTACTGTTTCACCAAAAGACGTTGTGGATGTTAAAAAGTGCATTGAAACAATGAATGTGACCGCGCCGATTTGTTCGCTGACGACATGCGGTGGCACGCCCGCCGTATGCCGCACTGGCTGCGCGCTGGAAGTCATCGATGAACTTCTGCGCGCGCACGGCACTGTGCGTGGCGATGAAGTGGACGGCTTGCTCGATCTGCGTTGGTTCCTGAACCATCGCGCGGACGCCGAGGCGGCACTCGCGCTTTTTTGCACGTTGCGACGCGCAATGGAAGGGCGCCATTACCTGGCGTTCTTTCGCCTGCGCCGCTGGTTGGAGAATCACATCAGCGTCACGGCACGCCTCTGTCCTGGTCTGCCGGCCCGAACGGTTTCGCTCGCGCTCAACAATTTCTGCCTCGAAGCCATTCGCTCGCGATGCGTCCTCGCGGCGCGGCGTCCGGGTGAACCGTTGTTTGGCGCTCGCGTGACATTTGCGTTCGCGCCGCTGGCGCCAGTCATTCGGGAAGTCACGACGTCACTCGCTCTCGCGTAGTTCCCTGCTCGACGTTTCCGGCGAGTCTCGATTTCATCGCGTGCATGAAGCCTCCGGTCATCATCATCACAATGCTGGCGCTGCTTGCGTGCGCTCGGGCCGCGGAACTTCGTCTTCCCGATCCATTGACCGCCAACGATGGGGCCAGAATCACGTCGGTCACCGCGTGGTCGAAGCGCCGCGCTGAGTTGCTCGAATTGTTTCGCGCAAATATCTACGGCCGCACCCCGGTCGGACGGCCCGACTCGCTGAAGTTCGACGTGACCGAAGTGGCGACAAACGCGATGGCCGGCAAAGCCACGCGCAAGCAGGTGAGGATTTCATATCGCGGCCCCGGCGGCGACGGCGCGATCAAGCTAGTGCTCTTCACGCCCAATGCATTGTCGAAGCCAGCGCCATGTTTTCTCCTCATCTGCAATCGCAGCATTACGAACATTGATGCGACGCGCGAAAACAAGAGCGAGTTCTGGCCCGCGGAAGAGTTGATCGCGCGCGGATACGCCGCAGCGGCCTTCTACAA
>DATHEW010000079.1:0-4338 GCA_035318425.1 Candidatus Acidiferrum sp.
TTGATTCGGAATCCACTCACCTGCCTTGCGCGAGTAATCGAGGTAAAGCATCGAGGCCACGGCATCGACGCGCAGTCCATCGATGTGGAAGCGCTCGCACCAATAAATCGCATTCGCGACAAGGAAATTGACGACCTCGTGGCGTCCAAAGTTGAAGATCAGCGTGCCCCAATCCTGGTGCGCGCCCTTGCGCGGATCTTCGTGTTCGTAAAGTGCCGTGCCGTCGAACTTCGCGAGCGCCCATTCATCGCGCGGGAAATGCGCGGGCACCCAATCCAGGATCACGCCGATACCGGCCTCGTGCAGCGTATCGACGAGAAATTGAAACTCGTCCGGCGTTCCGTAACGGCTGGTCGGCGCGTAGAAACCCGTCACCTGATAACCCCACGACGGATAGAACGCGTGCTCGGCCAACGGCAGGAACTCCACGTGCGTGAAACCCATCTTCTTCACGTATTCCACGAGCTGCGGCGCGATCTCGCGATAGCCCGGCGACTCGCCCACACCTTTTTTGCGCCACGAGCCGAGGTGGATTTCGTAGATGCTCATCGGCTTGCGCAGCGGATCGCCTTCGCCGCGGCGCTTCATCCATGCGTCATCGCGCCACTGGTGCTTCTGCGTATTCCAGACGATCGCGGCCTGCTTCGGCGGCAACTCGAAGAACGCACCGTAAGGATCGGTCTTCACGACGATGTTCGAGTGCGCGTCGCGGATCTCGAACTTGTAGAGAGCGCCCTCGCCGATGCCGGGAATGAAAATTTCCCAAACGCCCGACGATCCGAGATTGCGCATCGTGTGAAAGCGTCCGTCCCAATTGTTGAAATTTCCAATCACGCTGACGCGCTGCGCGTTCGGTGCCCATACGGCGAAGCTCGTTCCCGGCACGCCATCGATGGTGCGAAGCTGCGCGCCCAGTTTGTCGTAGATGCGGCGCTCATCGCCTTTACCGAACAGATAAAGATCCTGTTCGCCTAGCGTGGGCAGAAATGAAAATGGATCACGCGAGCGACGCGTCTTGCCATCGTGATCCTTCACAATCAGGTCGTAGGCGTAAACGTGCGTCGATTCCTTGCTGACGCCTTCGAAGATCCCCGCTTCATGGACCCGTTCGAGTTTGATGCGCGGCTTCTTTTTTTCATACACCGGCTCGATCTCCACCTGCGCCGCATCGGGAACAAACGCGCGCACCACGACGCCCGAGCCGTCTCCAAGTGGATGCATGCCGAGAAGTGTGTGCGGCGAGCGATGCCTGATTCCAGCCAGACTCTCCAATTCCACGTGCGTCAGAACCATGTCGCGACAATGGCACACCGTGTTGAAACTCCAAAATCCAAACTCCAAACTTCAACCAGGCTCCAGAACTGCGCTGCCATTCCCGTCCTCGTGATGTATCGTCGCGGCGTGAACTCAGATCCCAAGCCGCCTATCATCCCGCCACAGGAACCCGTGCGGCTGGAGCGATACGAGCGGGACGCACCACCTCACCCGAAGGGCAGGTTCTGGCTCCATCCGAAAAGCGGATTGCTCATCCTGGCCGTGGACTGGTTTTTCTTTGGCCCTGAAATCATGACCGGCGAGGCCGCGGCCATTATCACTTCGCCGCTCGCATTTCTCGTTACCACCGCTGGCGTGTTCTGGATTCAAAGGAAAAGAAATGGCGACTCCTTCCGGGCGGCGATGTTCAAAGCACTTCTCGGTGGAATCGCGGCTGGAATCCCGACCAGCATCGCCGGCACCATGCTTGGCACCACCGTGCTCGTCTTGTCCGGCCTATCAAGTTGGAATCAGCGACGCGACGACAAGTGATCGCCAAAGAGCCGCTCAAGCTGGCGCTCGTGAATGTCCAGCGCACCCTCCGTCCACACAACGTAGGTCGATGCTTCGATTTTCTTTTCGATCGGCCACTGCGCGGCCATGCGCTGGTCGATCTGTTCCGGCGTCATCCCACGTGTCACTAAGCGTTCCCGCTGGCTCGCGCGGGAACAGGCGGTGCAAACGATCGCATCGAACTCGGTTTGGGCGTTGGTTTCGAAGAGCAGCGGAATCACCACCACTGCCGCAGGCACCCCTGCTCCACGCCATGATTCGATCTGCTGTTTCCATCGCGTCCGGATGCGTGGGTGCAGAATTCCTTCAAGAGTCACGCGCCTGGACGCATCGGTGAATACAAGCTCGGCAAGCGCTGACCTTCGCAGAGTTCCTGCCTCATCGATCAACTCCCGACCGAATGCCGCGGCAATCTCATCGAGCGCGGGTTGGCCGGGCGCGACAATCTCCCGCGCGATCACGTCCGTATCGATCACGCGCACGCCGCGACGCGAGAGAATTGCCGCCGAGGTGGATTTGCCCATCCCGATCCCACCCGTGAGCCCGAAGACTTTCATCGTTGTGTTGCCCCACCCCAAAAACAAAAAGCGCAGGCGAACTTGCGTCCGCCTGCGCTGTAAAACTGGCGCATCATCCCCGCCGCGTCACGGCACGCGTCTCAACCGGAAGAACGAACTGCCGGACGATAGCGGAACGGTCACAGTGCTGACGCCGTTGTTCGTTGTGACGGCATTCGGCGACGTCGCCCACGAGCCGCTCCACATCGTCCCGCGCACTTCGAGCACGACATTCGTCTGCGTTTGCCAGCTCAACATCAGATTGCTGCCACTGCGCGCGGCAACCAACGTCGCCGTCGGCGGCAATGGCGCAGCCGGATCATTGACCGTGGTCTGAATCGAAACCGTGTTGTTCACCGTGTTCAGGTCCTCTTCACCTGCATCCACCGTTGCATTGAACGCAAGTGACGCGGCGCTTCCGGGTGCGCGCACCGTGATGGTGCCGATCGCCCCGGAGCCCGAAGCAATGCTCCCGAAATTCATGGTCACCGTGCTGGGCGATTGGCTTCCAGATGGGGTCGCACTGAGCAACTGTGCGCCTGGAGGCAATGTGCTCGTGACAGACACCGCGTTTGCCGAGGCCGGACCGAAGTTCGTCACTGCAACGGTGTAAGTAATCACTCCATTCGTGATCACCGGGTCGGGTGAATCGGTCACACTCAGCGCCAGGTCCGCGCCAGGGATCACAGGCTGCTCAGTCAGGATGTTGAGGCTCCAGCCGTTCGCGATGATGCCGGCGTCCTGATCTTTGTCGTCCACGATGTAGAGCGACCAGACACCATTCGGGTTCATGCCATTGAAGGTGGCCAGCGAAGTATTTCCGAAAGCAGTTCCCAACGGGAAACCAGTCATCGGATCGTTGATCGTGCTCCAGTTCGCGCAGCGATACGTGCCATTGCTGATCACGCCGGAATCAGGAATCTGCACCGCCGCCGCGTCATCGAATGTAATCGTCGCATTGTTCAAGGCATTCGGCGTGCCCGTACCACCGAGTCCGGCATCTGACATCAGCATCACGCGGCGTCCATCCGGCGCGATGAGCAGGATGTCGAGGTCGTCCGGATAATTGTGCGTGATGTTGAAGAGCGTGACGGTGAGTCCATTCACGGGGCCGCCAACGCCAGACACGGTGATCGTCGATGGATACGGAGAAGCCGGCGCCATGGGAGCGCTGCCGTCCGGATCGTTGATAATGATCGCGTTCGCATTCTGGAACGGCACCGTGTGGCGCCCGATCGTGAACTCGAAGGTCACGTCACCAAGGAACACGCCGGCAGCATTGGTGAGCAACAGGGTGACGGCCAGGCGTGTGCCGTTGGCGCCCGAAGCCCTGAAGGTGAACGGCCGCGAAATTGGAGTGCCGCCTGCGATCAGGTTGGTGTAGGTCTGCTGCTGCAGATTCGCCGCGGCGAGGGCATTGGTCGGTGCGACCCCGGTGCCGTTCGAATAGACGAGCGTTGCCGTGACGTTGTCATCGACGACTCCCACGTTGCGCAGCGCGAGCAGCAGCGTCACCACTTCATTCGATTCGATGATGTTGTTCGCTGACGGGAAGCTCTCCGAAATCAAAGCTGAGCCCGCGGCGATGATCACTCCGGCATCTCCATCGATGATGCGCAAGACCGCCGAGCTTGGACTGCCGACGCGAGCGCCGCCAGCCGCACCGCTCAGAGCGAGCGTTGCCGTCTCGATGCCTTCCACGGCTGTGTCGTTGTTGATCGGGAGGATGATCGCTTTCTGGGTTTCACCATTGGCGAATACCACCGTGCCCGAGGCGCCGAAGAAATCCTGGCCGGCAATGGCTGTGCCGCCAATCACTGCCCAATTGACACTGACAGTTCCATTCGAGCCGCCGGTGCGCACGAGGTTGAGGATCGCGTTGCCGTCATTTTCAACCACGGTGTAAGTCACCGCGGAGAACGCGATGGAGCCGGCGTTGTCCACGATGTTGAGC
>DATHEW010000080.1:0-4121 GCA_035318425.1 Candidatus Acidiferrum sp.
TCACCAAGGCGCTGCGCGGGTGGTTTGAAGTCCTGGATGCACGCGCGTTTCAACAGGAACAGAGCGCTGCGCAAACCGCCACGACACTTCTCGTTCTTTGGAACGGTTTGGCGATTGGTCTCTTCGTCGTGGCCGTGTTCAACATGTTGACGAATATCATCGAGGGAGGATTGCTCTGGTGAAAATGTCCGTCCATCGACTCAACCGCGGCTTTCTCAACATCGAGCTCGCGATCGCTCTCGGCGTGCTAGTGGCCGTTGTTCTGCCGATCGCCCTCAGCTTCAGGCACGAAGCTCACGCGCTTCGCACCTTGTATCGCGACGCCGTGGCCATGCAGATCGTGGACGGCGAAATGGACGTGCTCGCGGCAGGCAAATGGAAGGCCACACCGCAGGGTCGCCACGTTTACACACCGCGCGCGGCTGCGTTGAAGAATTTGCCACGCGGCGAGTTCATCGTGACTCGTGATACCAAAACCATTCGCCTCGAGTGGCTGCCCAATCGCGGGCGCAAAATAAAACGCGAGGTGCAGTTGCCATGAAAATCCGCTGTCTCACTTCCTGCCGTGCCGGCTTCTCGCTGATCGAATGCCTCGTGTACCTCGTGCTGTTCGTGTTTGTCGCCGGGATGGCATTTGGCGCGTACTATACGATGTCGCAGCAAACACGTGGCCTGAACAGCAACGTATCAGACATCTCCCGCGCGATGAAGGCGGGCGAACGTTGGCGGGCAGACATCCGACTCACGCGCGGAACACCCATTCTTGAGAACGAAAACACCTTACTCCTGCACCAGAAGGCCGACGCCGTGCGCTACACGTTTCGGGATGGCGCAATATGGCGTCAGGCGAACGACAAACCGCCGACGTTGTTCATTGACGGTGTCCGCGCTTCCTCAATGCAACTCGATCGACGCGCCACGGTGACCGCGAGTCGCTGGGAGCTTGAATTGAACACGCGCCGCGTCGAGGCGTCGGTGCGCCCGCTGTTCACGTTCATCGCGGTTCCGCAAACAGAGGTGACACCATGATCTTGATTGGATACCGCTCAAATCACGGCACCGCGCTTCTCGTCGTGATGTGCCTGCTCGCCGTGATGACGGTGCTTATTCTCGTTGGGACTCAATCGCTCTTCGTGTTGAAGCAGGACTTGAAACTGATGGAACAGCGTCAGATCGAGCGCCACTCGAAATCCACCGCATCAAAATGAACGATGGCGATGCTGACACGATCGCCGCATCGCTGCGGTGTTTCATTCTTGGCTTGCTGTCAGTTGTTCCGGTCGTCGGAATTGTCTGCGCATTGATGTCGATCGCGGCGTACCTGGGAACTTCCACTGATTCATGGAATCCAGCGCGGCGCTACGCGCGTCTCGGCGTGCTTCTGGCGGCCGCGGGGCTGGCTCTGCAAACGACAATTGTGAGTATCGCACTCGCGCATAAGCTGCTCGACGGATGATGACAGGAATACTTCGTCTGGGTCGGCGAACCGTCACTCTTGCAATCGTCGTGCTTGGATTCACCGCTTGCAGCAGCCTTGGCGGACGCAGCACTCGCTCTCTGCAGGTTTACGTCCTCGACTACGACACACCTGCAGATCCGACGATGCAATCATGGCTCAATGGAGTCGATGAAAAGCTGCGGCAACGCCTCGGAATGAGCAGCGAACACGCCGCCGTGGGCGTGCTTGACCTGCGCACTCTGCGGCTGGCGATGATTCATCCGGACCGGATCGAATACGCTGCGAGCGTGGCGAAGATCGGAATCTTGTTGGCGTATTTTGAACTGCACCCTGAAGCCGCCAAATCGCTCGACAACAAGATGCATCATGAGCTTGGGTTGATGGTGAAAGCTTCCAACAATGAAGTCGCGGCGAAGTTTTCGCGTGAGCTTGGACTCACGAACATTCAGGCGGTGTTGAACAAGCACGGACTTTACGACCGGGAGCACGGCGGTGGCATCTGGGTGGGAAAGCATTACGGCCCCGGCAACGAACGCATCGGCGATCCAATCGGCGGCCATTCTCACGCCGTGACGGTGCGGCAGTTGTTGCGGTTTTATCTTTTGCTCGAACAGGGCAAACTCGTTTCACCACAGGCGTCACAGGCCATGCGCGAGATTTTCGCCTCACCGAAAATTCCTCACGACAACATCAAATTCGTGAAGGCGCTCGCAGGGCGCGACGTGCATCTTCTGCGGAAGTGGGGGTCGTGGAGAACCTGGCAGCACGATACCGCGGTGATCTCCGGTCCCGATCGCCATTACATTCTCGTCGCGCTCACGAATCATCCACGTGGGGACGATTACCTCGCGAAACTCGCGACGGAAGTGGACGATCTATTCGCGCGCGGAGCGAAGTGATGCGTCAGCCGCGTGCTTCGGTGCTGCGCGCAATGGCAGTGACCAGCGCGTCCGGTTCATCCGTGCCCAGCGCGAATTGCTTGCCGCTCTTCAACGCGATCGCCACCGCATCGTAGCCCGAAACGTTGTAGAGCCAGCCGAAGCGGCTGAAGTGAATGCCCCAGCCTTCGATGAAGTTCGTCCGCACGCGCGTCACGGATTTAATCTCCTCAAGCGGCACCTGCTTGTGGATGAAGCCCGGCCCGAATTGCCATCGCAATTCGCCGTCATTGACCTCGATCGCGAGTGAATGGAAGAGCCACCCGGCCAGGATCATCAAGGGGGCGACGAACATCAACGGGCGCAAGAACAGTGCTCCCAAAATCACGTGGACCACCGCCAGCGCGAACATCGTCGCGACAAGCCATGTGCCGCGTTGCACGTGACGGTAGCCGATCATTCCTTATTCTTGCGCTTCGTTTTGACGCTTAACTTCACGGCAGGACGACGAGCATTGCTGACCACGCGCGCGTTGCTCTTGCGGCGCCGGCGTTCGATGCGCGCTTCTTCGGAAAAGAATTGCTTGAGCACGACCACGCCGATGAGCAGGGCCGAAATGCCCGCGGCGATCCAAACGATGGGATTTTCGAAATTCATACTTCAACTCGTCGTCGCTGCGGTTGGTTCTAGTCCAAACACTTCCGCGTGGCAACGTCAGCCGTGATTCTTCCAGAAGCGGAATTCCTCCCAGCCTGCGCGAATGAGCTGCGTGTCGATGCCGAGAATCTCGCAGAGGAGGAAAACAATTCCGAAGAAGATCAGGCCAACGGCGCGGACGTTCCAGAACAGCAGAAAAAGGCCGAGCAAGAACATGTTCGCGTGCCGCATGGCGAACTCGCGCACTGGCAGCGGCAGCCATTCAGAGATGGCGCGGAAACCATCGAGTGAGGGAATGGGAATGAGATTGAACAGCACAGCGAAGATCTGGAGTTGGATCAACATCGCGAGGGCAATCGGCAGCAACGTTTTGTTCTCGGCGCTCACCAGCCCGGTCCAGAACGGAATGCAGAGCACGATGATCAGCAGCATGTTCATGGCGGGGCCGGCCAGCGAGACAGCGGTGCGCTGCCATCGCTTGGGGATCAGGCTGTCGTTAATGTAAACCGCGCCGCCCGGAAGCCCAATGCCACCGATCAACATGAACACGATCGGCAGGATGATGCTCGTGAGCGGATCGGTGTAATGGATCGGGTTCATCGTGAGGTAACCCTTCTCCTTCACCGTGTAGTCGCCAAACCGGTACGCGACGATGGCGTGCCCAAACTCGTGCAGGCATACAGAGAAAATCCAACCGATGAGGACGGAGATGAAGACTAACATATCGCTAAGCGAAGTTGATGTTACCCGTCAGGCCGCTCTCGCCGCTGGTTTCGATCAGGCGCAGGACGGAAGCGCATTCGGTTCGCGATTGCCGACGGATCAGAATGATGATTCCAGCGTGGGCTCTGCGTGCTGCGAGACGAAGGAAATCATCACGGTTGCAGGTGATGAGAATCAGGCTTTCCGTTGCTGCGAAAGCGAAGATAGCGTCATCCGTGGATTCTCTTACAAGCACTTCACGCAACCTGAGCACGCTATGAGCAGCGTGTGCCAACACATCGGCAAATCTGCGCAATGTGTCACGGCGTCTCGCGAATAATTTTCGATCCGGCACATCGTGATCGAGAAGGAACTTCACTGGTTCGCTTCAGCGATTTGCCGCGCGATCAACAAATCGATCTCAG
>DATHEW010000081.1:0-8478 GCA_035318425.1 Candidatus Acidiferrum sp.
TGAGCCCCAAAGGCGGGAAAGGAAATCGCAAACAGCAACGCAACGAGCTTGATCATGGGCGAAGGTTAGCAGCGACGAAGTCGTTGAAAAGCTTCAGCGCGCGATGGCGCTAATCCCACTCAGCCGCATCACCGATTCTTCCGCCTCACGCGACGCTGCCAGGTCCACCTCGAACTCCGCCTTCCAATCATTGTGCTCCTCCGGATCGACGAGCACTTGCTGCACGAGCCAACTCAGTTTGTCCTCCGAGATTTTGACGTAAGTGTGACGCGCGTTGCGGGCTTCAGGATCGAGGCGGATGTATTCGTGATCGGTGTAGTACGCCGCGAGTTGGGCCGCGAGTTTCTCGGGAGTCCAGGCCGAGCTATCGGGTTGGTTCAACGAACTCAGATGTGTGAGAGCTTGCTCGAATTCACCATTCGCCACGGCGCGCAGGAAGCTGAAGATGTGCGTGCGAATGGACGCCGTGAACGCCTGCGTATCGCGCGTGATGTCGCGTTCGGCTTCCTCGGCTCCCGGCGGCCGCGCCGTTTTCTCATCCATGCGCGAAACGTAATTCGGATCGCGCATCCGCTCCCATTCTTCGATGAGGCTGGAGTCGGTCTGGCGGATGGTCAGGCGCAAATACTCTTCCATCTCGCGCACCGCATCGTTCTTCGCTGAATCGGGAACGGTTTGAATCAACACCTTGTGAACGCTCGACACGTGGCGCAGCAGCACACCCTCGGCGCGTTGGAGTTCGTAAATCTTGATGTAGTCGGCGAAGGAGCGGAACTGCTCGAACATTTCGCGCACGATGGATTTCGGACGGATGTTTTCCTGTCCCACCCACGGATGCCGGTCGGCAAAGGCGTTGAACGTGGAATAGACGAACTCGCGATTGGGTTTCGGATGTTCGAGCTTTTCCAACTCGTCGATGCGCTCCTGATACTCGACACCATCCATTTTCATCTCGGCCATCTTCTGCGTCTTCAGCTTGTCGAGTTGCTTGCGCAAAACGATGTCAGGATCTTCAAGGATCGATTCGACGAGCGTGATCAGATCGAGCGCGTAGTTCGGCGATAGGGGATCAAGCAATGGGAGTGTTTCGATCAAATAAAGCGAAAGCGTCTGGTCCATCGAGAAGTTCTCAGGAAGCTCGACGTTGATGCGGAGTTTTTGCTGGCCGTCCGTAGGAGTCGACGTGAGGAGACTCTGACTTCCCGGAACTGGCTCAGGGTGAGTCTCCTCACGTCGACTCCTACGGGGGGGAGGGAGGATCTCGATGATCTTTCGATCCACCAGCGAACGAAACAACTGCCAGCCGCGTTTGATGTGCGCCTGCTTTTGCTTGGGCGATTCATGCGAGCGCGCAATCAGTTGCTGCGTCTCGCGGCAACCATCGCCGGGCCGGCTCAGCACGTTGAGCAACATGGCGTGCGTAACCTGAAACCGCGACGTGAGCCGCTCCGGCGGCGCGGTGATCAAACGCGCAAACGTCTGCTTGTCCCAGTTCACGAAGTTCCTGTCCGGCGGTTTGCGCTTCACCACTTTTTTGCCGTCGCGCGAGGATTTTTCTTCGAGCTTCAAATTCTCGACCACGTGTTCCGGCGCCTGGGCGACTACCCAGCCCATGTCATCAAAACCTTTGCGGCCAGCGCGTCCTCCGATCTGGTGAAAGTCGCGCGCGCTGAGAATGCCAGTCTTCTGTCCGTCGAACTTGCAGAGCCTCGTGAAGAGCACGGTGCGAATGGGAACGTTGATGCCGACGCCTAGCGTGTCCGTGCCGCAGATCACTTTGAGCAATCCGCGCTGCGCCAGTTGTTCCACGAGCACGCGATACTTCGGCAGCAAGCCGGCGTGATGCAGTCCGATGCCGTGGCGCAGCCAGCGTTTGATCTCGGGACCATACGGGCTGGAGAACTTGAAACCCTCGATGGCATTCGCGATCGCGTTCTTCTCATCCTTGGAACAGACGTTGATGCTCGTGAAATCCTGCGCGCTCTGCGCCGCTTCGAGTTGCGTGAAGTGGACGACGTAAACGGGTGTTTTCTTTTCGGCCACGAGCGTTTCAAGCGTGGTCGCGAGCGGGAGGTCAGAGTAGCGATGTTCCAGAGGAACCGGGCGTTCAGTCGAAGAAACGATTGCCGTCGCCCGGCCATTCAGCTTCGTCAGTTCCTCTTCGAAGAACGTCGTGTCGCCGAGCGTGGCGGACATGAGGAGGAAGCGAGTGCGCGAGAGAGTCAGAAGCGGCACCTGCCACGCCACGCCGCGATCGCGATCGGAGTAGTAATGAAACTCGTCCATCACCACGTCATGGACATTCGCGTGGGCGCCTTCTCGCAGCGCGATGTTGGCGAGAATTTCCGCCGTGCAACAAAGGATCGGCGCGTCGCGGTTCACCGTCGCATCGCCCGTACTCAGGCCGACGTTGTTCGGCCCAAACTCGCGGCACAGCGCCATCCATTTCTCGTTTACCAGCGCCTTGATTGGGCAGGTGTAAACGGAGCGTTTGCCCTCGGAGAACGACTTGAAATGCAGCGCCGAAGCAACGAGCGATTTTCCCGAGCCCGTCGGTGTGTTCAGGATGACATTGCGGTCTTCGAACAACTCAAGGATCGCCGACTCCTGCGTGGCGTAGAGTTGAAGCTTCTTGCGCTCGATGTATTCGAGGAAGCGCCCGAGCAACTCATCATTGCTCGCCGCTCCGCGCTGAAGCCATTCATCCAATGCCGCTGCCAATCGCGCGGAGGTTGGACAGGATTTACAGGATTAGACAGGATTCATTCGTGAATTGGGCCACTTCCAATTCTGTTAATCCTGTTAATTCTGTCTCTTGTTCCGCTCAGAACCATGCCAGTTCAAGCTTCGCATCCGCGTGATTCCAAGTTTGCTCGAACTGTCGGCGTACGTCGTCAGCGGAATCGGTTTGGTTTTGCGCGCGCAAGGCTTGTTCCAGGCCGAGCAACGCCCAGCCGTTGCGCGGCATTTTCGCCAGATCATCTCGGAACACTTTGGCGGCACGCGTGGCATCGCCGCTGCGCAACAGCATCGCCCCGAGAGCAGGGCGCACTGGCAGCGGCCAATAAGCCGGTTCCATGTAAGGCATCGCATCTTCGATGCTGACAGCTTTCTCAAGATGCTCGATCGCGCGCTGCTTATTGCCGCGCAGTTCGGCCACACGCCCGGCGAGCCATTGATCCGCCACTGAAACAATCCCGCTCACCGGCAGTTGCGGATGATCGAGAGAGCGCACCGCATCGCCAGCGGCAATTGCGGCCAGCGCCTTGTGTTCGGCGAGAGCGGCCTCGGCATTTGTCTTCGCCACGAACGCGAGTCCGCGCGTGAAGTGCCAAATGGCCCGGTCGAAAAGAAAATCATTCGTGTCCGCCGGTTTCGTCACGCGCAGAATTTCGTCCCAACGACCAAAGCGCATCATGGTAAGCCACGGGAGATGACGAAAGCGTGGCGCTTCTGGCACCTTGGCCGGCCCGCAGTAATTATCGACGGCGTAGTCGGCGGCCTTCTCGGCAGTTTTTAGAGCGTCACGGCTACGTCCTTCGAAGAGTTGCGCCCACCAGAGGAAGTGAATGTTGTGCGGATAATAAACGCCCGGATAGAAGCCCTGCTCTCGACTTTGCTTCAGATAAGATTGATCCGCTTTCACCGCGCGTTCATTCGAGATCACAGCTTTATGATATTGCCCCACGCGCATGTAGATGTGCGACGGCATGTGGACGAGATGGCCGGCGGCGGGCGCGAAGTTGAGAAGGCGATCAGCGGATGGCAATCCCCACTCTGGACTTGGCCCTGCCTCGACGGCGTGAATGTACATGTGATTTGCGCCGGGATGATCGGGATTGCGCGCGAGCACAAAACGAAGTGCCGCGAATGCTTCCTCAGTCTCAGGTTTGGGTGAACGATCCTTGAGCCAGTAGTCCCACGGCATGGTGTCCATCAATGCTTCGGCGAAGAGCGTCCGCGCATCGAGATCGTCGGGATATACTTTCGTCAAAGAGCGCATGGCACCGGCGTAGGCTTTGTCGAGCGAGGCGCGATTGGTCGGAAACTCGGCGGTGTAACGGCGCGAAAGCGCATCGATGTAGGCCTGCTCGCGCGGGCTGGCGTTCGTCTTCGCGTCGATCGCGTGTTGCAGAGCGCGCCACGCAGCCGTGTTGTCGTCCGCCGACATCGCGTTGTTTACGTGCGGGCCATGCGCGAGGGCCACGCCCCAGTGCGCCATCGCGCAAGATGGATCAAGCGTTACCGCGGAACGAAAAGCGCGGATCGCTTCCTTGTGGTTGAAGGCGTAAGCCAGCGTGAGTCCCTGATCGAAATATCGTTGCGCCTGTTTCGAACTCGTGGTCACCGGATGATGAAAGTCGCCCAGCCCTTTGAGCAAAGGCCCCGGCAGCTTTTCCGATGGAGCGCCAACGGCCCCGCCAACATTCAGTGCCAACACACAAACTACCCTGACGATCTGCATCGCTTTCATTGCTGTCCCTTTCGATCCGCGGAAATGCGGGACGGATACAAGCGACCGAAGCGAAGCCTGGCAATAGTACTTTTGTCCCACTTCTGAAGCGGGTTCGAAGAATGGAAAACGAAAGGACGCGGTGAATCACCCTGCCGTCAACGCTGCGCGCTCGTCATCCAGCGCGCCCGTCTTTTCCAGGAAGTAATCGTAGCCGCCTTCGTAGGGAGTGATTTGTCCCGCGTTCACGTGAAGCACCTTGGCCGCGAGCTTCCGAATGAAATGCACGTCGTGGGAAATGAAGACGAGCGTGCCTTCGTAGCGTTCGAGCGCGAGCGTCAGCGATTCGACAGTGTGAATATCAAGATGCGTCGTGGGCTCATCCATGAGCAGGAGGTTCGGCGGATCGACCAGGAACTTGATGAGGTTCAAGCGACTTTTCTCGCCACCACTGAGCACCGCCGTCTTCTTGAAAATGTCGTCTTTGCGAAAAAGAAATGAGCCGAGGACGGCGCGAGCCTCGTCTTCACGCAGGGCTGGCGCGCTGGTGAATACTTCATCGAGCACCGTCTTCTCAGGATCGAGCGTGTCGGCGCGATGCTGACTGAAGTAACCGATCTTGGCGTTGTGGCCGAGCTTACGTTCGCCTTTCTGAAATTCCACGACGTCAGCCAGGATTTTGAGCAACGTCGATTTGCCCGCGCCATTCGGGCCGACCAACACCGTCCGCTCGCCACGCTCAATCATCAGATCGAGCCCGGCGTACACGACGTTCTCCCCGTAGGCCATGTGAATGCCTTCGAGCGTGACGGAGCGCTGTCCGCCGCGCGGCGGCTGCGGAATTTGAAAACGGAACGGCTTGCGCGGCGGCATCGGCTTTTCGATCAGTTCGAGGCGCTCGATTTGTTTGAGCTTGTTCATCGCCTGCGACGCCTTGGACGGCACGGCGCGGAAGCGATCCGCGAATTCCTGGAGCGACTGAATTTCCTTCTGCTGGTTTTTGAAGGCAGCGAGTTGCTGCTCGTAGCGCTCTTCACGCTGGCGCAGGAAATCCGTGTAGTTGCCGGTGTAGCCGATGAGCTTCCGCTCGGAAATCTCATGCACCTGCGTCACGACTTCGTCCATGAACTGGCGATCATGCGAAATCAGCAGCAACGCGCCGGAATAGTTCTTCAGATAATTCTGAAGCCAAAGGAGCGAAAGCAGGTCGAGATGATTCGTCGGCTCATCCAGCAGCAGAAGATCAGGTTCCATTACTAGCAATCGCGCCAGACGCGCGCGCATGATCCAGCCGCCGCTCATTTCGCGCGCCTTGCGCTCGAAGTCCGTGTCGCGATAGCCAAGGCCGCGCAACATCTTCTTTGCCTTCGTCTCCACCTGCGGATCATTTAATGCATCGTGCTTCGCATGCGCTTCCAGATATTCAGGGCCGGACACCTGGCCAGCTGCTTCGAGTTCGTGCAGCCGTTTTTCCAGACGCGGCAATTCCTCCACGCGCCCCGTCGCCACATCGAGAATGGTTTCGTCGCCATGCGTTTCGGCTTCCTGCGGTAGATAGCCGACCATCGTCCATGCGTCACGCTCGACGACGCCAGTGTCCGCCTCCTTCTGCTTGAGAATGATGGAGAACAACGTGGACTTGCCGGCACCGTTGGGGCCGACAAGCGCCACGCGGTCACCGTAAGTGAGGCCGAGCGAAACATTCTCGAAAAGGACTTTCCCTCCGAGCGTCATCTTCAAATCACGAATCGTAAGCATGGAACAAATGTGGTCGCGGCAAGTGCATCGAACGGAACGGACGATCCCCGGGATTATCTTCCAAGAGCGAAGCGCCAAACGGTTTTGCCTGCGGCGACGAGCGGAAGAGCTTAGGCTGAGATCGCTCAACGTCAACCGGCCAATTGCTCGGGGGCGCCAAACTGGTGTGATGAAAAATGCTCTGCAGGAAGAGGGCAAAGATGGTGGCTGCGGCCGGAATTGAACCGGCGACACAAGGATTTTCAGTCCTCTGCTCTACCAACTGAGCTACACAGCCGCCCGTGAAGGAGGTGTATTGATAAGCGGGAATTCCTGTTTCGCAAGGCATATTTCCCGCACGCGTGCCTCATGCTGAAGAGTCCGGCGAACGGGGTTTCTTCCGCTCTTTCAGAGACGAAAACCCGTCCGCGCAATCAGTCATCCGTGCCGTGGGCGCGAGGATGCGCATCGTCATAAACCTTCTTCAGGCGTTCGGTTGAAACGTGCGTGTAAACCTGCGTCGTGACGAGATGCGCGTGCCCAAGCAATTCCTGGACGCTGCGCAGATCGGCGCCCGCATTGAGCAAATGCGTGGCGTAGCTGTGTCGCAGTTTGTGCGGCGTGATCATGGGATCGAGCCCCGCCGCGGCGAGATAACGCTTCAACCGCAATTGAACGACCCGCGGCGAAATTACGCCTTCATCGTTCGTGTGCGCGCGGAAGACGGGTTGATCCGCGGTCGGCGGCTCGAGCAGAAGAGCCCAGTAACGTTGGATCGCGCCAATCGCCTCTTCACCTATCGGCACTTGGCGCTCCTTCTGTCCCTTGCCGCGCACGCGCACGAGTTGCTCGCGGAAGTCGATGTCACTGACGCGCAACCCGCAAAGCTCACTGATACGAAGGCCGCACGAGTAAATCGTTTCCAGGATCGCGACGTCGCGCTCGAACGGAACCGGATCGATAGCGCGTGTGGATGATTCGCTGAGCTTCTTCCGTTCCTCGCACGGCGCTTCCAACAGAGCTTCGAGTTGCGCGACGGTGAGGAATTTTGGCAAACGCTTCTCCAGCCTGGGCAGAATGAGTCCTTTGATGGGCAACGATTCCACCACGCCGCGCCGCAATAGGAATTTGTAAAACGAGCGCAACGCTGAGAACCGAAGCTGCGTCGCAGCGCGGCTTAACTGCGATCGGCCGAGGTGACGCAGGTAGAAACGAAAGTCGTCGCGCACCAACTTCTCCCATTGGGGTGCCGTCTTCCGCTGCTCCTCGAACCAGCGCACGAACTCGTTCAACGTCTGGGAATAGTTACGCACCGTGTACGGCGACGCGCCGCGCTCCGCCGTGAGATGCTTGATGAAAGCATCCACGTGCTGGTCGGCTTCGCGCGTCGGTAACTCGGACATGCACGGACCATACGCGCGATCCCGACGCTCGACGAGCGCGGCATTCAACACTTCATCTCGGCGCGTTGATTGCGTAGCTTCGCCCCGGATGCGTTGCATCGTGACTGCCGGCCCGACTTACGAACCGCTGGACCAAGTGCGGCGGCTCACGAATTTTTCCAGTGGCCGCCTCGGCTCCGAGCTCACGAACTACCTCGCGGAATGTGGACACGAAGTCACGCTGCTGATCGGGCAGCAAGCGACCTGGCGCGGGGAACGACAGGCAGCGCGCGTCGGAACTTTTTCTACTACGGCAAACTTGCGAGAACAGTTGCAGGCGCTGGCGGCGGAGTCTTTTGACGCCGTCTCTCACGCCGCAGCCGTGAGCGATTTTTCATTCGGTAAAGTTTTCGTGCGCGATGGCAAGGGAGCATTGCAGGAGTTGAGCTCCGGGAAATTTTCCACTCGTGGGGAGCCATTGCTCGTGGAGCTCGTGCCGACGCTCAAGGTGATTTCAGAAATGCGGCAATGGTTTCCGCGCGCCAGGATCGTGGGTTGGAAGTACGAAGTGGACGGCACGCGCGACGAGGTAATCGAGAAAGCATCGCGCCAAATTTTCGAGAACCAGTCCGATGCGTGCGTCGCGAATGGTCCGGCTTACGGCGATGGCTTTGGCATGGTCACGCCCGAGGGATGCAGCGACATTGGCGATGCGCCGGCGCTGTATCGAGCGTTGGAAGAACTGCTGCGTGACTAGCGCCGACGCTCCGGCGCGACACTGATGTCGAAAACGCCCGTCAGGATTTCCCCCGCGATTTTCGTTTGAACCCAGAGCCGATAATTGCCGGCTTTCGGGAATGCGTACGGAAATGATATTTCATCGCGTGCGTTTACTGCGCCCACGGG
>DATHEW010000082.1:0-4164 GCA_035318425.1 Candidatus Acidiferrum sp.
TTCAAATCGAAGGGCTTGCCGAGAAAGCCGTAGCGCGTGGCAGTTCGTTCCCCGCGCGCGCGCAATTCCGCGGGAGCGTTCGTCGATTTCGCCAGTTCATCCGAGAGCGCCGTGGCCTGCTTGAAATCCCTCGCCTGCGCGTACAGTTGGACAGCCTCGAACATCAGCGACCACGGATCAGGCGCAGTTGGAAACTCAGCCGCCAAAGTGTGCGCGGCCTTATCGAGTTCCCGAGCCATCGCGAGAGAACCTTCGGACCGACGCGCCGTAATCGCGGGGCGCAACTCATTCCACCGCGCGAGAATTCCTGCTTGTGCATTCGAAGCGTTCGTGGTGGCCGGCTTTGACGCCTCAGCCGAAAAACAATCGTGTGCGAGTAACAGCGCCGCACAGAAAAGAATCCATCGCATAAAGTTTCGCGAGCGTACCTCAGCGGAGAAACAAATGCGAAACGACAATTCGACTGCGCTCACACCGGTAGCACCAGCGTGATCGTCGTGCCGCGATCCGGAACCGAGCGGATGCGCAGTTTGCCGCGATGCGTTTCCACGACGCGCCGGACGATCGCGAGCCCGAGCCCGGTGCCTTTTGGTTTCGTGGTGTTGAGAAGCGAACCCATCGCTGTGGCGCGCATTTCGGGGGTCATGCCCGCGCCGTTGTCTTTGAAAGTAATGGCGATGTGTGTCGGTCCGGCGGCGCGGCGCGCGAGCTTCACTGGTTTCGTTGTAATCTCGAGCACGCCGCCGCGGGGCATCGCTTCCACGGCATTTAACGTCAGATTCAGGAACGCCTGCTCGAGCTGCGCCGAGTCGGCCATGATCACTGGAAGATCCGCAGCGAGCTGCCGCCGAAACTCGACGCCATGATTCTGCAGCTTGTGCCGAACGAGCAGCGCCAGGTCGTCGATCAACTCGTTGACATTCGCGGGCGTGAGATGCGGCTCCGTGCTACGCGCGAAGTCGAGCACCTGTTCCACGATCTTGTTCAGGTGATCCATCTTCGCGCCCATGATCTCCGCGTCCTTCGAGCGGGGATCGTTCGGCGGGAAACTCAGGTTCAACGAGTGGAACAACATTTTCATCACCGTGAGCGGGTTGCGAATTTCGTGCGCCACTTCGGCGGCGAGAAGTCCCAACGCCGAGAGCTTCTCATTCTGGCGAAGCTGTTCCTCCACATCGACGATGCGTTCGTAAAGCCGCGCCTTCGCAATCGCGATGGCTGACAGTTCCGCCAACGCAGACACGATGCGAATCTCCTCGTTCGAGAAAGCGTAAATCTCACCCTTGTAAATGTTCAGCGCGCCAATCGTTTCACCCGCGAACGACAGCGGCACGCTCAACAGCGACACCAAACCTTCCGCGCGCGCCACGCTTACGTTCTGATACAGCGTCGAAGTCTGGACGTTCTCGATCTGCAACGGTTTCTTGCGCCGAATGACGACGCCGATGGCACTCTCCTCGACGCTGAGCCGCGGCTTATCGAGGTAGATCAAACCGGCACCGTGACTTGCCCGTACGTCGAGCCATTCACCCGTGCTATCGAGCAACACGAGCGAACAGGTTTTGGCATTCATGAGCAGCCCGGATTCACGGGTGATCGTTTGCAGCGCGTCGTCGAGGCTGAGAGTGGAATTGATCGTTCGCCCGACATTCACCAGCGTTTCGAACATGCGCGCGCGAAAGCGCAGTTGCTCGTAAAGCCACGTGTTGTGAACGACGCGCGCGGCTTCACGCGACAACGCTTCGAGCAACTCCTGGTCGGCTGCGCTGAAAGCGTCTTCGCGATCCGAATCCACGTTGATCACGCCGCGAACTTCGCCGCGAACTTCCAGTGGAACGGCGAGCTCGGAGCGCACTTCGTCTCGCAGCAGGATGTAGCGCGCATCCCGCTTCACATCGGAGACGCGCGCCGTCTTGCCGTGGCGCGCCACCCAGCCGGTGATGCCTTCGCCGACTCGAAGCCGCAGCCGCATGGCCTTCACCGGCAGCCCATGCGCTGCCTGAATTTCCAGGAAGTGCGTCGTGGGATTCATCAACGCCACCGAGCCGCTGCTCGCGCGCGTCATGCGCACTGCTTCATCCACGATGAGTTGCAACGCTTCCTGCGGATCGAGCGACGAGTGGATGACGTGGCTGACGTCATACATCAGCTTGAGCCGCGCGTAACGCTGTTCGAGTTCGGCGAGTTCGTCGCTCACAGCGTTGAGTAAATCAAAGTCATCGCGTCAACGCACGCGCCACATCAGCGTGAGGCCCGTGACGGCGAAGACTGCGTTCGGCGCCCAGGCGGCGAGCCACGCGGGAACATAGCCGCCGCTGCCAAGCGCGAGCGTCAGGTCTTTCGCCACGAAGAACACGAAGCAGATGAAGATGCTCGAAGCCACACCCACAAACGCGTTCCTCCTTCCCGGCAACGCACCGAATGGGACTGCGATCAACACCACGACGAAACAGGTCCACGGCGCGGCGAGACGGCTGTGCAACAACGTGAGCAGCGTATCGCGCTTCTTGCTTTCCAGCGCGTTCCCCGGGTGCAACCGCAAGTAATCAAGGATGGCGGCTGACGAGAGTTGCGTTCTCCGCAATGAACGCAATGTTTCCAGTTCCCTGATTTTGATCTCGCTCGTGATGAGGCGCGGCGTCTCAATGATCTGCGGCAGTTCGAGTCGGTTCGTCGTCCACTTTTCCGTGGGCAAGCTGTCATTCACCGGCGCGTAAACGAACTGCTGCACGTTCGTGAAAATCCACCGGCGGCGACCCCACCAGCCTTGCTCGGCAAAAATCATTCGGCGCGTTCCATCCGGCTCGAACCAGTCAATGCTCGGCCTGAGCATGCGACGCGTCTCGAGATTGTATTCGATGATGTGCCAGGTGCGGCGGTCCTGCTGGTTCACGAAATTCACGTTGCGTTTGGCGATCTTGTCGCCGCCCTTTGCCTGGGTGCCGACGCGCCGCAAGAGCACGCGCTCGGCAGCGTCAGAGGCTTGAGGCACCACGGATTCGTTCAACACGAGCACGAGAATGCTGAAGAGAAATCCGACGATGTAATACGGCACGCTGATGCGCCACAGCGAAACGCCGGCCGCACGCATCGCGGTCAGTTCGTGATGGCGCGCGTGGTTGGTGAGGGCGTAAAGCAATGCCAGCAATAGCGCCATGGGCATGACGTAGCTGCTTACGATCAGCTCGGGAATGCGGTTCGCGTAGTAATCGAAAATGTCCTGGGCGACGAGTTTGCCGCGTTGGAATTCATCGAGCTGGTTGAACAAATCGAAGATGGTAAAGCAGAGCAGAAACCCCACGACGCAGTACGTCAGGGGCACCAGCAATTCGCGGAACAGATAGCGATCGAGCAATCGCACGATGACGTGAACCGTAAGCGAGCGTGGGAAGACAAGGCAAGCGGGTGGCGCTTCGGAGAGACTGAGGGAGGATTAAGATTAAAGATTACGATTAGGAACAGAACGGTGTGAACCGGGTTCATAATCCTAATCGTAATCTTAATCCTGCTCCGCCCCTTCCCCTACACGCAGCTTGCCTCCATCTCTCCTCGCGCTACGCTCCGCGCGCATGAAGACAATTCTCTCGCTCGTCACGTTGTTGTGCCTCTGCGCGTTCGCGTCGGTTGCGGCCGATGCGCCGAAGGGCAAGTTGTTTCACGTGGTCTCGTTCAAGTACAAGAGCGACGTCACCGACGCACAAAAGAAAGAAGTGGAAACGGCCTTCGCCGCGTTGAAGAAGAGCATTCCGCAAATCAAGTCGCTCGACTACGGCACCAACGTGAGCCCGGAGGGATTCGACAGAGGCTTTACCCACATGTGGGTGCTCACCTTCGACAACGCGGCGGATCGCGACGCTTACCTGGTGCATTCCGAGCACAAGAAGTTTGGCAAGCAACTCGGCGGCAAGCTGGCCGAAGGCGGCGTGTTCGTGGTGGATTTTGTCTCGAAGGAATAGCGGCTTCCTGGATTGTTCCGGCGTCTGCCCAGCGAGCATTCCGATCAATAGGTAAAAATTACGCCCGACATTTTGTAACCGCATGGCAGACTGCGAGTCATCAACACCGAGGTCACCATGAATCAACAATTCTTTGTCCACGATCGCCGGCGCTTTCTCCGCAATGTTGCTTTGGGAGCGGCGCTGTTCACCACGCCCGGATTGCTTG
>DATHEW010000083.1:0-6165 GCA_035318425.1 Candidatus Acidiferrum sp.
CTCGAAATCGAAACTGGCGCTTCACCGGTGAAAGTGGATGGGCATGTGAGTTTTCTTTCGCCGATCGCTGATCCCGCCAGCGGATTGGTCAAAGTGAAGGTGCTGTTCCCGAACATCGAAGGGCGCATCCGTCCCGGGCTCGCCGGGGTTGTCGTCCTGCTTCAATCGCTAACCGGAGTTGCTGCGCAATGACTTCAGATTCGACAACACCCGACGAGACCCTGCGCCGCTCCTTGAAAGAGCTTTCAGAGCTTCGGCATTTTCGCGGTGCGCCACGTGAGTTCTGGACGCAGTACCAAAACTATTTGGCGCAATTGACCGGTGCGCATCGGGTCGTGCTGTTGTTGCAAGACAAGAAAGTGTCGCCGGCGAGTTGGCGGAAGATCGGCGAATGGTCTTCGAACACCGGCCCATCGCGCTTTGTCGTTCCATTCGTCACGCAACTCGACACGTACGCGGAACGCTGCGTGCAACAGGGCGAATTCTTTACTCCTGTCGAACGCAACTTCGGCGCGAAGAACCCAATGGCATTAGGCGTGCGACTTAAGTTGCAGAACCCGGACGAGGTTTGTGTCGCTGTCGCGCTGTTGCTCGAAGCCGATGAAGCGATGGCCAGCGAAACCGTCGTCCGCATGCAACTGGCTGCCGACGTGCCGCGCGCGTATCAGTCCGCTCACGCGGCGCAGAACGCTAAGGCGGATGTGGAAAAGTTTGCGTCCGCACTTGATCTCATGGTCGTGGTCAACGCCGAGACGCGTTTTCTCGCCGCAGCGCTCGCGTTCTGTAACGGCCTTTCGACTCGCTTCAACTGCGACCGCGTGAGCCTCGGCTGGCTGGAAGGCGGTTACATTCGGCTTCGTGCCATGAGCCGCACGGAGAAGTTCGATCGCCAGATGCAAGCCGCTCAGCAACTTGAGAAGGCGATGGAGGAAGCGATCGACCAGGACGACGAAGTGGTCTGGCCGGCGCCTGAAGGTTCAACCGTTGTCACTCGCGATCACGAGGTGTTCTCTCGCGAGCAGCGCGTGGAGAATGTTTGCTCTGTGCCGTTGCGTGTGGACGACAAAGCGGTGGCTGCGATCACTTTTGAGCGCCAGCAATCGGCGTTCACTGCGACCGAACTTCAGCAACTGCGCCTGTGCTGTGATCAGGCGGCGAGACGACTTTCGGATTTGAAGAAACACGATCGGTGGTTCGGCGCCCGTGCGGCGGCAGCAACACGCGAGAAGTTGGCAAAGGTTCTCGGCCCGGAACACACGTGGGCGAAGGTTCTCACGATCTTCATCGTCGCTGCATTGGTCGTGTTGTTCTTCGTTCCCGTCACCTATCGCGTCGAAGGAAACTTCATCGTCCGGAGCGATGACGTTTCGTATCTCACCGCGCCCTACGACGGTTACATCAACGAGGTGTTTGTGCGCGCCGGGGACGTTGTGGAAAAGGACGCCAAGCTCGTCGGTCTCGATACAAGCGAACTGTTGCTCGACGAATCCGCGGCGCTGGCGGACATGAATCGCTACTTGCGCGAGGCTGAGAAGGCGCGCGCCTCCGGCGCTCTGGCGGACATGCGCATCGCTCACGCTTTGGCTGACCAATCGAAAGCGCGGCTCGACTTGATTCGATACCGGCTTGAACGCGCCGTCATTCGTGTTCCGTTTCAGGGTGTTGTGGTCGAAGGCGATTTACGCGACCGTTTGAAAGCCCCCGTGAAGCAAGGCGACGCGTTGCTGAAAGTCGCCAAGCTCGACACGCTCTTCGTCGAAGCTCAAGTGGACGAGCGCGACATCCATGAGATACTCGGTCGTAAAACTGGCGAGATCGCTTTTGTCACGCAGCCAAAACTGAAATACCCGGTGAAGATCGCGCGCATCGAACCCGCCGCGATGCCGAAGAAGGATGGAAACTTCTTCATGGTGCGCTGTGAGTTTGAAGGCGGCCCGCAATCCTGGTGGCGCCCGGGCATGAGCGGCGTGTGCAAGCTGAGCATCGAGAAGCGCTCGCTGTTCTGGATCATTTCGCACCGCACGGTGGATTTCCTCCGGCTCAAACTCTGGTGGTGATATGGCGAGCGCTCCCGCGACATTCAGCGAATCGTGGTATCGCATTGCGAACCAGCGCATCTGGTTGCGCCCGGGCATCAACGTGCGCCGGCAAAACTATCGCGGCGAGCGCTGGATCGTTCTCGAAAATCCGTTCAGCAATAACTTCTTTCGCATTCGCCCCGCCGCTTACGAGTTCGTGGGACGCCTTGCGCCGAACCGGACGGTGCAGGAGGCGTGGCAACAATGCCTCGATCGTTCTCCCGACGATGCGCCCGGACAGGAGTCCGTGATTCAACTGCTGTCGCAGCTTTATCACGCCAATCTGCTTCAGTACGAAAACGCGGCCGACAGTGCGCAATTGTTCCGGCGCTACAAGAAACGCCGGGAACGCGAAGTCCGCTCACGTCTGTTGAACCTCATGTTCATGCGGTTTCCATTGCTCGACCCGGATCGGTTTCTGGTCCGCACGCTGCCCATCGTTGGGAAGTTCATCAGCGCGTTCGGGGCTTTGCTGTGGCTTGCGGTGGTGGGCTGGGGAATCAAGGTCGCCATCGATAACTTTCCGGCGCTGCGCGATCAGTCGCAATCCGTTCTCGCGACGAACAACCTGCTGCTGCTCTATGCGGGAATGGTGATCATCAAGACGCTCCATGAGTTTGGTCACGCCTACTTCTGCCGAAAATGGGGAGGTGAAGTCCACGTCATGGGCGTGCTCTTGATGATCTTCACGCCGATGCCGTTCGTGGACGCGACATCGAGCTGGGGTTTTCGCAGCCGATGGAAACGCATCATGGTCAGTTCCGCCGGGATGATCGTGGAACTGTTTGTGGCCGCGATCATGGTGTTCGTGTGGGCGAATACCGGACCGGGATTGCTCCACAATCTGGCTTACAACATGATTTTCATCGCGTCGGTTTCGACGCTGGTGTTCAACCTCAATCCGCTGTTGCGCTTCGACGGGTATTACATTCTCTCCGACCTCGTTGAAATTCCGAACCTGCAGCAGCGTGCGAATGCGCAACTGAAACACCTCTGCGAGCGCTACCTGTTCGGCATCAAGAAATCGCAGAGCCCAACGGACCGGCGGAAGGAAGCGTTTTGGCTGACCGTTTTCGGCATCGCCAGCGGCATTTACCGCGTGATTGTTTTCGCCGGCATCCTGCTGATCGTCGCGGATCACTTTTTCATGATCGGCATCATCATGGCTGCGGTTTGCGCTGTCTCATGGGTTCTGGTTCCAACGTGGAAGTTCATTCAATACCTCGTCAATAGCCCGCAACTCGAACGCACGCGGGTCAGGGCGGCGACCGTCACCGTGATTGGTCTCGCCGTGATTCTGTTCGCACTTGGCATTGTGAAATTCCCCAGCCACTTTCGCGCGCCGGGCGTGTTGCTGGCGCGGGAACGGACTCAACTTGTCACCTCTACGGCTGGCTATCTCGTCAAGGTGTTGGCTGAGCCCGCGACGCAAGTGAAAGCTGGCCAGCCGCTGTTGGAGTTCGCGAACCCGGAGCTGGATCTGGAAATCGCAAACGCTCGCGCGACCGTCGCTGAACTGGATGCGCGCATTCGTCTCGCCATGAAGGAGCGTGCGGCTGATCTAAAGCCGCTGCTGATGCGTATGGAATCGCTCAATCAGCGCGTGCAGAAGATTCAAGCGGACAAAGCATCGCTCATCATCAAAGCCCGTCATGATGGCGTGTGGGTTGCGCCCGAAATTCAGGATCAAGCGGGCCGCTGGCTCGCTCGCGGCGCTCGCCTCGGTCTGCTCGTGAATCCATCTCAGTTCGAGTTCGCGGCCACCGTGAAGCAGGAAGATGGGGACACGCTTTTCGGCCGCAAAATATCCGGCGCTGAAGTGCGTTTGTTTGGCGATGCCGGTCGAGTCGTGCCGATCCGGAAGTGGCGCATTATTCCCGGCGAACAACAGACGCTGCCATCGCCAGCACTCGGTTGGGTGAGCGGTGGTGAAGTGCCTGTGAGTCCTGATGATCCGCAGAAAGCGGCAGAGCCGTTCTTCGAAGTCCATGCTGACATTGGCGCGGATGCACTGACTGCAATCCTTCATGGTCGCTCCGGCAAGATTCGTTTCGATCTGGAACCTGAGCCGCTGCTGCCGCGTTGGATTCGTCGCCTGCAACAGCTTCTGCAAAAGCGCTATCAACTGTGATCACGCCGACACAGGACTATCGTCGCACGGGATTTCAACGCCCCACGCCGATGCTGAAGGGTCTTGATGCCCGCATGAACACTTTGGTCGGCGCCTACCGTCGCCGCGGTCGAATCCTGGCCGAGTTGGAGCAGCAGGCAGTGCAGGTGGATCGGCAAGCGCCGCATTGGCTGGAAATGTCCTCCGCGAAGCTGCACGAAAAGTTGATCGAGTTTCGCGAACAGTTTCGGCGCGGCGGACGTTTGCCGGATGAAGTGCTCATGAGCGCTCTTGCTGCCGTACGCGAAGGTTCCGATCGCCACTTGGGTCTTCGCCCGTTCATCGTTCAGTTGATGGGCTCGCTCGCGCTGCATCGTGGTTGTCTCGTGGAGATGGCGACGGGCGAGGGAAAAACGTTAACCGCGGGACTCGCTGGGGTTTTAGCAGGTTGGTCGCGAATGCCTTGTCACATTCTCACGGTGAACGATTACCTCGTGAAACGTGACGCCGAATGGCTTCAGCCGCTCTATTCGTTTTGCGGTGTTCGCGTTGGTCATGTCGCGGCATGGATGGGGCCGCCTGAACGACAGAAGGGCTACGCGTCGGACGTCACCTACACCACGAGCAAAGAGTTGCTCGCAGATTTTCTGCGCGACCGGCTGAAACTTGGCCAGTTGCAAAATCCGACTCGCAGGTTGATTCGCAAGATGCTGATGCCCGCTCCTTACGAGCAGGAACCGCTCGTCCTGCGTGGCCTTCACACCGCGATCGTTGACGAGGCTGACAGCATTCTCATCGATGAAGCCGTCACGCCGCTGATCATTTCCACCACGCACAAGAACGATTCGTTGCGCGAGGCGGCGCAGTTGTCGGAGCACATCGCAGCCGAGCTGAAGCACGAGGCAGACTACCGAACCAACGTTCGCTACAAGGAAGTCGAACTCACCGAGAATGGGCGGGAGAAAGTCGCAGTACGCTGTGCGGCATTGCCCGGCTTGTGGCGCGGTTCGGGTCGGCGCATGGAATTGATCCGGCAATCGCTGGTCGCGCGTGAGTTTTTCCTTCGTGACAAGCACTACATCATCGAAGGCGACAAAGTGGTCATCGTGGATGAATTCACGGGCCGCCCCATGCCCCAGCGCACGTGGCGCGAAGGGATGCATCAGGCGATCGAAGCCAAGGAAGGATTGGCCATCTCAGATCCATCCGAGACCATCGCGCGCCTCAGCTTCCAGCGTTTCTTTCGCTGCTTCCATCGCTTGTCTGGCATGACTGGCACTGCGAAGGAAGCCGCCGGCGAGTTCTGGCAAACCTACAAGCTTCCCGTCATCACCATCCCGACGAATCGTCCGTGCATTCGTGAGCATTGGCCCGATCGCGTATTTGCCGACGAAGATTCCAAGCGCGACGCCATCGCCGATGAAGTGGTGCGATTGCATCAACTGGGTCGTCCCATTCTCGTTGGCACTCGGAGCGTCTTTGCCAGCGAGCGCCTTGCGGATCGACTGGCGGAGCGCCATTTGGACTTCAAAGTTCTGAATGCCGTGCGCCTGCACGAGGAGGCCGCGGTCATATCGCTCGCGGGCGAACGTGGCCGCATTACCATCGCCACAAACATGGCGGGGCGCGGAACGGACGTAAAACTCGGGCACGGAGTTGCTGCGATCGGTGGCTTGCATGTCATTGCGAGCGAGCGCCACGAATCCGGCCGCGTCGATCGGCAACTCTTCGGACGCAGCGCGCGCCAGGGTGATCCGGGCAGCGCACAGGCGTTCGTGAGCGCCGAAGATGAATTGATTCGCCGGCATCTCCCCGCTGTTGTCGGCGCGGCGCTCAAGCGAACTGTGGTTTTCAATCTTCCCGGCAAGGCGACGGCCGCGCGCTCTGCTTTTGCGATGGCACAGCGTAATGCCCAGCGGCTCGCCGCAAAACAGCGCGCTGCAGTGTCGCGCGCCGATACATGGCTGGAAGAAGCGC
>DATHEW010000084.1:0-7402 GCA_035318425.1 Candidatus Acidiferrum sp.
CGTAAGCATCACGCACTTCGTCTTGCGCGCCGTAACCGGTTCCGAAATCACCGATTGCCCAAATGCGCACCGGCGGCGTGGAGCCAGGTGTCGGAGCTGTAACAAAAAAATAACTGCTGTCACCCTCGATCACCTGCGTCGCTGTTCCGACGTTGTAAAAGTACTTTGTCGCGGCGGAGAGATTCGGTAGGAGGATTTCGTGTTCATTCGTGAATCCAAAATTCACGATGGCCTGGTCCAGGTTTCCTTCGTTCGTTCCGTACTCCACGCGAGACGTGGTGGGAATGCTCGTGCGCCAGCGGACGATGATGTTGCTCGATGTGCCGACTTGCAGGTAAGGCCCGCGAATGACGCTTGAGGAGCCCGCTTCAGATTCCCCCAGGACGGACAAATCGAAGCTGAGGTCAGCGGACGTGGGTGAGCATTGATGAATTTCGACCGCCAGGTAATTCAAGCCGTTGCGAAGCAATGCCGCGGGATAAGAATTGGTTACGACGGTGTTCTCCTCCGGTTCGCTCAGGCAGGACAGAGCGTAAGTGTTGTTGCCGATAGTTTCCGGCACGCCGGGCATGTTCTCGCGGAACAGTTCCGCGCCGTTCAGGTACACGACTGCGCCCGCATCCCGCAGCAGGCAAAAGCTCACGCTGGTATACGCGGCAGTGTCGGCGACCGTGAACGTACTGCGAAAGTACGTCGTTACGAATTTCATCTGAGGATCAGGCCCGAACCCGATCAACGTGGTTTCGTCGCCTTCTCCGTAGCCAAATTGGCCGAAGTTGTTTTTCCAGCCAGTAGCTGGATAACTCCTGGCAAACCAGTTTGCCGCGGGCAGCGATCCGGAATCGGTATAGCGCCACGAGTGTGTGCCGAACGGGAGCAGCGTGTCCGAAGCGGCATCAGCGTTGTCACAACACGAAAAGAACGCGCAACAAACCAGCAACAGCCTCGTGACCTTCGCCGTGCAAACACGTTGTCCGCGAAAATGATTCATAATGGAACGCCGCCACCTTACCGCAGACATGGGCGGCATCGCAATCAGGAGACCGGATGGAAGAATGTGTTGCCAAGCCGCCCTTGTGTGGCACTTTCGACACCAAACTTGGTATGGAAAAACCGAAAATTATCGCTTATCTGAAACCGTCTTGTGGTTGGAGTCAGGGCGTTCGCGCCGTCTTCCGCAAATACGATCTCCCATTTGAAGACCGCGACATCATCAACGACGCAGTGCAGCGCCAGGAGATGATTGAGAAGAGCGGCCAGATGCTCAGCCCTTGTGTCGAGGTGAATGGCAGGATGCTGCCCGACATCAGCGGCGAGGAAGTCGAAGCGTTCCTGCTCGCGAACCAGTTGGTGCAACCCAACGCGCTGCAACCCGACGCGCCGACGAATCAGCCTTGCGCGCATGAGATGCCTGGCGCGCCAGCACCTCTCACCTTCCGCCGCTAACGCGCGCGATTCGAAGGTTCATCCAGTACAATTTCCAATGACAACGGCACGCCGAAGTTCGGCGTGCCGTCTTCGTTCCATGTGAACTTCTGCGCGCGCGTGCTTCGGCCGCCGTAGGTGTAGGCGGAAGAAGTTTTGCCGTGATACACAATCCAATCTTCACTCCCGTCCGGTGACTTGAAGAAACCGTTGTGACCGGGGCCGAAGACGCCCGTGGCGTCGTTACGCTCGAAGACGGGACGCGGGTGCTGCTTCCACGAGCGCGGATCGAGGAGGTCAGACTTCTCGTCCGCAATCAGCATCCCGAGTTTGTAATCCGGCTTCTGCGTGTCGCACGCGGAGTAAATGAGGAACAGCTTCCCGTTTCGCCGCAACACGACGGGACCTTCGCGAACCTCCGCGCAGCCAAAGCCCGACGCCGGGATATAAACGCCGTGACCGGCGATCGTCCAAGGGTTCGCCAGCCGCGCGATGAACAACACGTGCCCCGGCTGAGCGGCCCAAATGTAATACCAGGTTCCATTGGATGTTTTCTGGAACACGCTTCCGTCGATCGCGTAATGATCATTCGTGGGATTGATCAGCCGCGACTTGTAAGCGTAAGGGCCGAGCGGATCGCGCCCGGTGCTTTCCAGGACGTGCATGCGATGGTTCGCGTCTTTGTTGTCGCTCGATGTCGCGGTGTAATAGAGATACCAGCGATTACTGATCAGATGAAATTCCGACGCCCAGATCTCGCGCGAACGCGTCGCATCGGAATCCTTCCACACCAATGTGGGTTGGGCGGCTTTTAAGCCCGCAAGCGACGGCGCCTTCCACATACGGATCGCGTCGCTTTGCGTCGTGGTGAGGTAGTAATTGCCTTCATGCCACAACAGCCAGGGGTCAGGATTGGGGTTGAGAGGGTTTTGGAATTTTCCGGGCGGCAGTTCCGCAGCGCTCGTGATGAAGGCCGCGGCAACGAGAAGGACACAGATTCCGAATCGCACGCAGCGATGTAAGCTGAGCGAGGAGCCAACGTCAAAATGTGGTTCCTCGCCTGACGACGAAATTCCAAATTCCAGACGTCATCTTCCGAAAGCAGTCAGGGAACCCAAAGGCGAATGGCCAATGCTCGTCAAACATTGGCCATGAACACCCGTTCAGTTACCCCGCGTCAATTGTTCGCGCTCCCGGTTGGCACTCGCTGCGCCTCCAGCTTCTCGATCATTTCCCGCAGTTTGCCGAGACCGATATTCTGAATCTGGCGGATGCGCTCGCGGGTGACGCCAAACTTCTCTCCCACTTCCTCGAGAGTTTTTTCGCGACCACCGTTAAGAGCGAAACGATAGCCCAGAATGGTCGCTTCGCGCTGATCGAGGGTTTTTACCAGTTCACGCAGCATACGCGTGACCGTTTTCTCCTCCAGCCGTTCATAAGGCGTGTCGGAGTTTTCGTCCGCCACCACGTCAGCGAGACTGTTCGAGTCATCATCGCTGATCGGGGCATCGAGCGATGCCGGACGTATGGCGGCTGTGCGCATCTGCGCGACTCGCGATGGCGAGATGCCCAACTCTTCGCCGAGTTCCTGGTCGGTTGGTTCGCGGCCGAATTCCTCCTGCAATTTCATCGCGACCCGGCGCATCTTGGAAAGCTTATCGACGAGATGCGCCGGGAGCCGGATCGTCTTTGACTGGTTCGCCAGCGCGCGCTTCATCGATTGCTTGATCCACCACGAGCCGTAGGTGGAAAGCTTTCCACCTTTGGCGGGATCGAAACGCTCGACGGCTTTCATCAGGCCCATGTTTCCTTCGCTGATCAGGTCCAACAGAGGAAGGCCGAAGCCTTCATAGTCGTGGGCGATTTTTACGACGAGCCGCAGGTTCGCTTTGATCATCAACTGGCGCGCGTCTTCGTCGCCTTTCTTGATTTTTGCGGCCAGTTCGATTTCCTGTTCTAGTTTCAGCAACGGCACCTGGCCGATCTCGCGAAGATAAAGTTTGATGGCGCTGTCTCCGTTGTAACGTTCGGGTTCTGCGTGAGGCAGCGGGTCCGTATTCCTCGCATCGCGCGGGACGATTGGATTTTCACGCAGCGTGACCATCTTCTGTTTCGCTCCCTTGGGCGAATGCGATCCTCGGTCTGAAGAACGCGCGAATAGTTTTGAGTTAGCCTTCATGTGCAACAGGCTATCAAGGCTGTGGAGCCTGCCCATCAGGCGCGGTGCGGAAACCCGGCCCGGCAGTTCCCCGTTCCAGCAGCAACGTGAATCCGGCAGGTGAGGCCCGTGTTTCTCCATCAAAAGTCCATCCGCCGTTGCCCACCCGGCGGCGACACCTTGAATGCCTGCAATCTTTGTTACTGCTCGCTTCCTGGTATGCGGCGTCGATACTGGCTCATGCGAAAACTTTACGTTCACAAGACTGCGGTTGGCGCGTTTTACATTGCCGAGGAAGACGGCCGATTTCATCCCTTGTTCCGCGAAGAAAGTCTGGGCAGCTACGCCACGTCTCAGCAAGCCGTAGATAATCTGATCGCGGGCCGCGTGCTTAATCCAGTGAAGGGAGTGGATACCACATCGCTTTCGATTCCGACTCTCGTGCAGGCATGGGCGCGGCTGTTCGTTTGAACGGCGACGGGCACTACTGATTCGCATGCGCAATTGCGCATCGAGATCTGCCACGGCGGCCTGGAGCAACGGATCCGTGGCGTTCCCGTTATCCGCGGCAATGTAATCTTCGCCGGAAACGTCGAACGCCGCGTAAAAATTGCCGCGATCGTAACGCATGTTCCGAGTCCGCTGTCCGAAGATTCGAATGGTTCCCGGAAGCACGATTTTGAAAGCACGGGTTCCGTTCTGGGGCGAAACCTTGAACGTCATTTCTGGAAACAACACTCGGAGCCGATCCCGGATCTGATCGCACGCGACCTGCCCGTTGTCGGAAGAATTATGACTCATGGCTCACCGTGGCCGTTTCTCGTAATCACGCAACGTAAAACACGGCGTGAACGAGCTCCGTCGCATTCCGAACGGATTCCCAATGCCACGCCGCACTTTCCCGGGCCTCTGAATTCAGGCTTCACCAGTCTTCGTGTGAACTCCGAGCTGTGTCAGCCAGATGCCACCGGTCTTGCCCGTTCGCTCGATGAGTTTCTTTTTCATCAACTCGCTGATCTGGTCCTCTGAGATGTGCGGGACCGTAGCGATTACTTGAAGGTCGCGCAGGCAATTGCGGATTTCCGTGATAGTCATGGCACAACATCCGGGTTGCACCGCCAACAAGCGAACTTAATCCCAACAACATTCACGGACGGGTGATTTTCACCGTGCGCGGACGAAGGAATTCACTGCCACGATGTCCTGATTGTCCCGCCTGATTCGTTGGAACGACGAGATTTGATGATTCCCTCTACCGCCAAGATCTCGCGGCTGTTGCGCTCAAGTCGTCCGCGCGGGCGCAGGGAGATCGCGCAGGTGACCGACGCCCATTGCTGGCGTTTCGGGGCGCATCGTCGATCCGTCAGGCACCATTGGGAGATCGGCAAACCGTTGAGATGAAATGCGGACGCGTCGAAAAAGTCGGGGCCGCTTCCGCCACACGCTATTTCTTCCCGTAGATCTGCTCGGGCGTTTCCAACTGCGGCTCCGTGGTCTTGAACGTCGCGCCATCCCCTTCGATCGAGCGGAAGAAGCAACTCTGATAACCCTCGTGGCACGCCGCGCCGATTTGCTCGACCTTGATGAGCAACGTGTCGCCGTCGCAATCGAACGCGATGTCTTTCACCGATTGCGTGTGACCGCTGGACTCGCCCTTCATCCAAAACTTCTGACGTGAACGACTCCAGAAATGCGTCTTGCCAGTCTTGACCGTCGATTCCAGCGAAGGGCGATTCATCCACGCCATCATCAGCACGCGACCGGTGGAGGCTTCCTGGATGATAGCCGGGATCAGGCCATTCGAATCAAACTTCAGCTTGTCGTAAAAGCTCATGGGCCGCGCAGCTTACCGGGCGCGATTGCGAATGCAAGGCACGCACTGGCATCGAGTCACGCAGGTCATTTCTTCGGCAAAAAGGTGAACGCCACTGCCGCCATGATGCAGGCGAAAGCAGCAATGTGGTTCCACTGAATTCTCTCCCGCAGATACGTGACCGCGAACCCCATGAACACAATCAGCGTGATCACCTCCTGCATGATCTTCAATTGCGTGGCCGAGTAAGCCGTGTTGCCCCAACGATTCGCCGGCACCATGAGAACGTACTCGAAGAACGCGATGCCCCAGCTCGCAAGGATCACGACGGCCAGCGGTTTGTGTTTGTACTTCAGGTGTCCATACCACGCGAACGTCATGAACACGTTCGAAGCGAAGAGCAGGAGGATGGGCGTGATCCGGGATGTAGTGACTGAATCCATGCGCTACGAGCTATGCGAGCCTTCGCCGCAAGTCAATGCGCCGGCTCGCGCTTTGGCATGCGCCGCAATACTCAGCGCTCGATGCTGAACGTCACGTCGTAGTTCGTCTGCACCCTGCTGTTCGTGCGCGTGACGCCGCCGTTGTCCACGCCATCTGCGCCGACGCTGTAAACCATGAAACCGGGGGAGAGCGCCTTCAGATGAAGGGGATGTGGCACAATGGGATCACGCGGCAGCACTGTCGCTGGCAGCGCCCCGTTGTGGGCGAGGCGATGTCGCTCGACAGCGATGGCAGTTTTCATTGCGGCGATCTTCGCGGGTCCTTCGAACTCAGCGCGCACAGCTTTCAAAAATTCCGGACGGAGAATTTCGCCCAACTCACTATTCACCGAACGCGTATGTTCCTCAGTCATCTTCTGCATTGTTTTGAGAATTATGAGGGGTTCTGCTTGCCAATCCTGCTCAGCAGGCGAAGACCGCAAATGAAGCAGAAAATCTTCGTCCGAATAGAAACGTTGTCCCGATCGAATGCGATCCCACGTTCGCTCCCACCAACGTGGCGGTCGCGTGTAAATTAAACTGTTTTCGGGCGCTCCAGCCTTTGCGGCTTCGAAGAAAGCGATCGCCGCGACCCGTTCCACTCGATGACAATTCTTCATGTTCTCAACAGTCTCATCCACGATGGATTCCGTAATGCGTCGCAATTGATTGTCCGTGAACGTCGCGCGATTCATTGCACGCTCCGTCACACTACACATCAGACCGTCGAGGAAATGGCGAATCATGTGCTGAATGAGCGGACCGTCATAGGAAATGGTGCGATTGAAGGTGAAGCCTTGCACGATAAGCCGCGTTGCCGGTTCCGGTTCGTCACGTTCCGCGGCGACGATCGCATGGGTGGAGATCATCTGGCTGAGACTTCGAACTGAGACTAGAAAACTCAGTCCACTGCCCTGCTTCGGATTCAAGAGGTCATCTCGCCCATACATCCGAAAGCGTGCATTCGGTGAAACTCGCATTGGGAGCAAGTTGGTAAGCGCCGCACTCGTTTCGCAAAACGCTACCAATTGGGTCATCAGGGCCGGGTTAATCCGCGCAGCTTTCGGAAACGTTTCGTCCATGATCGCCGGCGTCATCTTTGGACGGACGTTGTTGTTGGTCGCGACACCGAATGCCTCTGCGTAAAGCAGCGACGCATCTTCTTCGGGCGGAGGATCGGGAAATCGCTTTGCGAGATCCTCTGTCGTGATCGGTTCTCCCGCGGCGCGCAGTTCTGCGAGGCGTTGCTTGATTTGCTTTTCTGTCTTCGTCTCACGCCGCGCCGCCCAGCCAAGCAGCAACGACATCACGATCGCGAATGCCACGCCGCAAATCAAAAGCGTCCTTTTCCGATAGCGTGTGGCTGACTCGTTCAAGGGTGGCCATCGTAAACAGGATGCCATGGGACGCAATGCGTTTGAGATTTCCTCATCCGTCTCCGCTCATTGAGCGTGGCGAAATAAAATGGCTGAGGCAGAGTGCGCCGCATGGAAGCGAATTCCCAACCGGACAGTCAGGCGATGG
>DATHEW010000085.1:0-3041 GCA_035318425.1 Candidatus Acidiferrum sp.
ACGGTCTGGCCGCCCTCGGCCTCCCGCAGGATGTTGATGATTTGTTCCTGACTGAATCTGCTCTTTCTCATGTTCTGCTGCTCTCTTTCCTTCGCAGCAGAACTCCAAGAATGTCACGTCCACGTTTTGGGGGTCAGGTCAGAGCGTGAGTATTCCCAATAACACGCGATGTCGCATTCCGTTGCCGTGATGGCGTGAAAATCCCACTCTTCAACCGGCGGCATCCAACTTCTAGCGTGGGAGGATGATTTCACTAGCCCTGATTAGCAGAGCATCTGGATTAGAACAATGAGTTCGGTCCCGCCAATCTGAATAGCAGTTAGACTTCCCGCCGCAACCCTTTGCCCAAATATTTGCCCGAACGCGTTCACTTTTGGGCAACTTCTTGCTCTCGCCTGCACTTTGTTGCCGAACCTGTGAAGTGCTTGGAACGCTGTTTCGATCAATATTTTCAGGTGTTTTGTGGATATTGAAGAGGTTTGGAAGTGGAGCCAATGAGTGGGATTGAACCACCGACCTACGGTTTACGAAACCAGATCAGGCAGGGGCTCCTTCTTGACGGAATGAACGCCGCGAGCTGCTCGCCTGTCTCACTTTTGATGAAGCGCGCACAATTCGTTATTCCTTGGAAACAGGGGTTGCACATTCGTCCAGCGGCCCGGCTGGTTCGCCTAGCCAACACTTCCAAGTCTGCCATCTTGCTAAAAGTCGGCGCAAAAGTTGCCGACGCACGCAGCGTGCTGGCAATGCTTCTACTTTGTGCCGTCGTGGGAACAGTCATAGATCTGGAGATCGACGGCGAAGATGAAGATACCGTTCTCGCTTCGATCACTCGCGAATTTGAGCCAGAGCCATCCGATACCAACACCAGCGTTGGCTGACGCGTTCCTCGGGGACGTGCGACGCACCCAAAACCCAGCGCGCGAAAGCTCCGCATCTACTTGAACATCCGCGGCGGCGCGTCCATCGGCGACATCATGGCGTTCCAATGGTTCACGTTCCTGTTGCTCAACCCGGTTGGGAACATCGTGAATTCCTTCTCCGAACTCCAGCGTTCGCTCGCGGCCATGGAACGCGTCTTCGAAGTGTTGGCGATGGAAGATGACAAGCGGAACAAACCTGATGCCGTCGACGCACCGAAAAACGTACACGAGATTCGTTTCGAGAACGTCGAATTCGAAAACGCGAGAACCAACCGGTCGTTCACGACTTCAACGTCACCGTGCCGGCGGATCGGTGATCGCTCTCGTTGGTCGAAGTGGCGTGGGAAAAACGACGGTGACGGATCTGATTGCGCGTTTTCACGATCCGACCAAAGGGCGCATCCTGCTCAACAGCTCGGACATTCGCGATTTTCGACTCAGCACTTATCGTGATCTGCTCGCGATCGTCCAACAGGATGTCCTCCTCTTCAAGTTGTCAGGCGGCCAGCAGCAACGACTGGCCATTGCGAGGGCGATTCTAGCGCGACCGCAAATTCTCATCCTCGACGAAGCCACGAGCAATCTCGACACCGAGAGCGAACAACTCATCCAAGCGTCGATGGCCGCGCTGCTCGCGGGTCGAACGACCTTCGTGATCGCGCACCGTCTTTCGACCATCCGCCGCGCTGCGCTGATTTTGATGATGGAGGAAGGCCGCGTCATCGAGCGCGGCACCCACGAACAACTCATGGGCGCGCGCGGTCGCTACTACAAAATGGTTCTTCGCCAGATGGAATCTGATGGCCAAAACGCGGAACGATTGTTGCGGTGATGTTATCAGAGTTGGACCCACGAATCCCGAACAGACAACGGTGCGGTATCCGGGGCTGGAGGTCATGGCGAGAGTGGAACCGTTTGAGAACGGGTGTGGGTTTTCGTTGAGGGTGTTGCGGCCGGTAAGCCGAGGATTAAGTCAGTTACTGTTATGGCCCCCTCCTCTCACATTCCCGTCCAGCGCATCGCGAGCGCGGCCAACCCCAGGAAAAAGAAAAAGCCGGCCACATCCGTCACGGTCGTGAGAAAAATGCTGGAGGCCAGTGCCGGGTCCACTTTGAACGCTTTCAAGCCCAACGGGATCAGCACACCCGACATCGCGGCGGCAACCTGATTCAACACCATGGCCGAGCCCGCTACTACGCCGAGCATCAGACTTCCCTTCCACCAATAGCCGATCACGCCGACCACAAGCCCTATGGCGAGACCGTTGATGAGCCCGAGAATCATTTCCTTCAGCAGCGCCTTGCGTCCATCGCCCGCCGACATTTCGCCGAGCGCCAGGTCGCGGATGATGATGGTCAACGTTTGCATGCCCGCATTGCCGCCTTGTCCGGCGATGATGGGCAGAAAGATGGCGAGCGCCGTCCACTTCGCAATCGTGCTTTCGTAAATGCCCACCACCGCAGCTGCGGCAAAGGCCGTCGCGAGGTTCACATAGAGCCACGGGAGCCGGGTGCGGATGGATTTGTGCCACGGCGTGAGCACGCGTTCTTCGCCCGACAAGCCGACCATCAATTGCATGTCTTCCGTCGCTTCTTGTTTCGCGACTTTCAGGATGTCGCTGGCACGCGCCACTCCGACGAGCCGGCCTTCAGCATCCACCACCGGCAAACCGAGGTAGTGATAATGCTCGAACTGCCGCGCCAGTTCTTCCTGGTCGGACTCCGCGCGCACCGACTTCACATTGCGGTTCATGATCTCGTCGATGCGGCGCTCTGGCCGACGAAAGACCAAATCGCGCAGCGACACGATGCCAACCAATCTCTTCGTTTCGTCGGTCACATAAAGATAAGTCACGTCATCCAACGGCTCGTCACGCCGCGAACGCAGCAGTTCCTGCGCTTGTGCCACCGTCGTGTCCGCGTGCAGCGAAATGAACCGGTCGCTCATGATGCCACCCGCGGTGTCTTCGCCGTAGTGCAACAACGCGCGCACGGCGGCGGCGACATCTGGTGGAGTGGCGTTCAACACTTCGCGGCGTTTCACGTGCGGCAGCCGCGCCGCCAAATCCGCAACGTCGCCATGCGGCAGTTCGGCAAACAATGCGCCGATCTTTTCACT
>DATHEW010000086.1:0-12402 GCA_035318425.1 Candidatus Acidiferrum sp.
GTCAAATATTTCCCCGGCGGGATCACGTACACGCAGTTGGGTTCCACTTTCACCCCATCACGCGCCTGGACCACGCGCATCGCCGTCGCGCGGCTGAGGATTTCCGCCATCGTGCTCTCGTGCTCCGGTGACAAATGCATAATCACCACGAAGGACATGCCGCTGTCGGGAGGCATTGCGGAAAAGAATTGTTGCAGCGGCACGATGCTGCCGGCCGATCCGCCCAGCCCGACCATGGGCGGCTTGTCGTGACCGTTTGTGGGAAAAATGTTGTCGATCTCCAGATCGGCCTCTTGCTCGATGATGTCGGGGTTTACGCAAGGCAACCCGCTCCCGGACAAGGGCGCGCTCGGAGTTGCGTCACTGTTGGGATCGATCTCCGCCATCGGTCGAACGTACCAGTGGATTCAAAAAGAGCGAGAGCCGTGTTGCCCAGGGCAGACGCATCACACGCACTAGCGAGGTGGGACTCGGCGCGCGCGGCCAAAGCCATGCGTGTGCGCTGCGCTGTTTGGGCCAGCGCTGGCTGAAAATCTTGTGGAAGATGTGGCAAACCCGCACCCCCTACGACGCCGAGTTACGCGCCCGCGACCAGGCCCAACACGGCTCCTGGGTGATGGCCCAACTGAGTGCCGCCACCCCGCCCGTCTCGTGAATAACCTTTATGAAAACACCCATTGCAACCCAGAGAACTTCTGCGACGAGTCGGGCCGCGTTCAGCGGCCCGTCTGAATGATCGAGGCGTTCACCATCCGGCAGGCGAAGAGCGACAAATCGGCGCGGCTGGAATCTGCGGCGTTTTCGCGTGAGGAATGGCCGAAACTCGAGGAGCAGATTCGAACGCAACTGCTACCTCTTCCGGCGCTGCTGGTTCGCGCTGATGAGTAGAATTCTGGGCGATTGATGGCACGCTCGGAGGCGCGAATGGGAAAATGCTGGTGGTACACGCCGGGCGGCAAGCAGGGCTACGCTGTCGAGGTTTTCAATGCGGTCGGTGAAACCATTACTGTGACCACTGTTGACGCAGATGCGGTTGAACCGCTGCGCGCAGATGAAGTACGCCGTGCGCCGGATTGATCGAGCGGCTTGATTTCGATTAGAGCGGTTACGATGTGCAGGATAGGCCGGCGTCACTCTCTTGACTCGCCCGCGAATTCACCGCCAACTGGCGCTCCAAATTTATGAGCGATCCGGCGCAAGCGTTGAGAGATTTCAAAGCCAGCAAGGAGTTCTTTGTCGGCATCGACTCGGATGGGTGCATCTTCGACTCGATGGAGATCAAGCATCAGGAATGTTTCACGCCGAACTTCATCAAGTATTTCCATCTCCAGTCGGTTTCGAAGTATGCGCGAGAGGCGTGGACCTTCGTGAATCTTTACTCGAAAGACCGCGGCGCGAATCGTTTCCCGGCCTTGGCGAAAGCGGTGAAGTTGCTCGGCGCTCGTCCGCAGGTGCAGGCGCGTGGCGCGAAGATGCCTGACATCACCGCGCTGGAAGAATGGCTCAAGCGCGAAACCAAACTGGGAAACGCGACGCTGAATGCCGAGGTGAAAAATGGAAACAAGGGCCTCGAACAGATCAAGGCGTGGAGCGATGCCGTGAACGAGACCGTGGAAGATCTGGTGCATGGCGTCCCGCCGTTCCCGCTCGTTCGCGAGACGCTCGCCAGGATTAACGCAAAAGCGGATGCCATGTGCATCAGTCAGACGCCGGTGGACGCGCTGAAGCGCGAATGGGCCGAGCATGGCATCGATCAATTCGTGAAGATCATCGCTGGCCAGGAGATGGGCACTAAGACGGAGCATCTCGAGTTTGCGGCGAGGGATAAATATCCGGCCGCGAATATTCTGATGATCGGCGACGCGCCGGGTGATTTCAAAGCAGCCAAGACGAACGGCGCGCTCTTCTTTCCCATCAACCCGGGCAAGGAAGAGTTGTCATGGAAACGCTTGCATGATGAATCGCTCGATCGTTTCTTCACTGGAACGTACGCAGGCGATTATGAAGCGGCGTTGGTGAAGGAATTCGACGCTTGCCTGCCGGAAAAGCCGGGATGGTAATAACGTTTAGCGAAAAATGATTTCCGAGTCGGATGGTAGGACGCGCTGAGGACAGCACGCCCTTCCGCCCGCGATTGATTCACGCCTTTAAGCCTTCCAGCCGTCGCGATACGGGCGCTGCACCCACGCGTTCAATTCTGGAATGTTGGTGACCTTCATGTTTGGACCGTCCCACATCACCTTTTTTCCAGCGCCAGCTTTCATGGCGAGGTTGCCGAGAATGGAGAACTCAGTCAGACGCGTGCCGTAATCGAAGGGCACAGACGTTTCATTCTTCCCCGTGCGCACGGCATCAAGGAAATCGGTGAAGACATCCTTCGGACGAGGCAACGTTTTGTCCGGAGCTTTGGTTTGACGCATTTTTTCCCAGGGCACGATGTGCATCTTGTCGCCGTACGTTCCGGTGAAGATCACTCCTTTGTCCCCGACGTAGAGCGTGCCGCTGTCGCCGGTATCGAGGTTTTCATCGGGGTACTGTTTTAACAACTCATGCAGGAGCGGCGGGAAATTGCGGTCAGTGCCTTTCACGGCGCGGAGTTTGCCGTCGGGTTTACCAGCAGCGTCCTGCTTGAGTCCCTCGTACCAGAAAACTTTCAGCGCAGACATGTCACCGCGCGCAGGGACGTCCCATCGAACGCGGCTGCCCATCGGCAAGCGCTCGTTGCTCCCGCCGCGCATGGCTTCGACCTCGATGCTCGTGGGGTGATCTATCTTGAGCGCCCAATAAACTCCGTCGAGGACGTGGCAACCCATGTTGCCGATCGAGCCGTTGCCGAAATCATACCAGCCGTGCCACGAATGCGGATGCAGGTCGCTGTGGAAATCGCGATACGGCGCGGGCCCGATCCATTCCTCCCAATGCAAACCGTCAGGCGCGGCTTCCTTCGGCGGACGCGGACCTTCGCCGCCGTTGGCGCGGTTGGTCCAACTGTGGGTTTCCGTGACCTTCCCGATGACGCCGCCCCAGATGTATTCGCAGAGTTTGCGGTAGCCGTCGTCGCAGTGGCCTTGGTTGCCCATCTGCGTGGCGACTTTGCTTGAAGCAGCGAGCTTACGCATGGCGCGTGCTTCGCCGATGTCGTGACAAACCGGCTTCTCGCAATAGACCGCCTTGCCGAGTTGCATCGCAATCATCGCCGGCAACGCGTGCTGATGATTCGGCGTGGCGATGAAAACGGCATCGATCTCCTTGCCGATCTTGTCGAACATCTTGCGGTAATCAGTGAAGACCTGAAGTTTGTCGCCGTCACCGCCTTTGCCCTGCACCCATTTCTTGATCACGGGCGGGCGCTTGTCATCGACCTCGACAATCCCGACGAGTTGTTCGTTCGCGGTGCGGTTGAGATGCTCCATAGCGCGCCCGCCGCAGCCGATCTGGACGATGCGGATTTTGTCCCCCGCGCTTGCGGCATTGAGAATGTTGAATGGAGCGAGGGAGAACACGCCGGCAGCAAACGCCGACTGTTTCACGAACGAACGACGAGACAGATTATTTTTCACAGCAGTGCAGTGGTTGATGAAACTGTGATTAGCCAACGCGATGAAGTCACACCAGCACAAACAGCCCAGCCGTTACGGGGAACTGCGGAACTTCGACCTGCGTCGGCGCGTTTCGCGGAGAGACTAAACCACCAAGACACCAAGACGCGAAGGATGCACGGAGAGTTTTGAAGCTCACTTGGCGTCTTGGTGCCTCGGTGGTTCAATTCCACTCGTCCGAATGAAACGTAAATGGATCGTACTCCTCGCCGCACTGTTTGTCCTGGCAGTGGTGATTGGCGTCGCTATCCGGCCGCAACGGTCGACGGTAACGTTGCATTATCTGGGGAGGAATCCGGCGGGTGCCCACGTGTTCATGGTCACGAACCACTCTGCGCGCGTTTATTACTGCGCGGGCATGCGAGTTTCCACCAATGGCTTTGACCCGCAAAGGTCGCGCGTCTGGATATCCTCGCAGCCTGCGGGACCTTTGGCGGCGCATCGGTCCATCCAATTTCAGTATCCGGGATTATTCGATCCGCAATCGAATGACGCCGTCGTGCTTTGCAGGCAGGAAGCAGGATTGATCTCTCGCGTGCGACTTTGGGCACGCGGAGCTGGCTTGCGTTGGCCAGCAGTGTTCGCAGGTCTGAAACCGCCGATGCGTGACCCGCAAACGATCCAAGTTCACTTGTCGAACTCCGTCCCCGCCGTTGCTAAGCAAGAAGGTCGCTAAGGGCTCGTGAACATTGTGGCGAAGACCGAAGACAATCGCCAACGGCCCGTGGAGTGATGTGCAGAAGCTGACGGTGGTGCCACAAGGAGGGCAGGGGAGCTCTTCGGCATCGGAGAAAAGAAGCGACACGAGCAACTCCGCAGGCGCGGGGAGTGATGGAACGCCTGGGTTTGGGTTGGCTTCTCGAAATAGCAGGCGTTCTACTTATGGACATGATCATTTCACGACGTCCAAATGGGATCGTCGCCGTACGTTGGGGAATCGTCACGATCATGGCGCTGCTGATAGTTTGCACGGGGATAGTATTTGTCGCGTCACGCACACCACGATCAGATCTGTCGATGCATTTCGTGGAAGATATTTCAACAAACGCGTTTTCGAAGGTACTCGAACCAAAGTTTGTTGTCCGGCTATCGAATGGACATCCGGGCACAGTGATATTCCTGAACCCGAGCTTTCAAATCACGTGGCCGGGTGGATCAACAACGAATTGGATCGCGCCAATGGCTATAGGCAATCGGTCAAGCAGTACGACTATTATCAGTGGGCACATGGTAAAGGCGTACACCTCACGTGAAGTGCTGTTACGGATGCCGAAAGGACGCTACACGTGGCGGGCGAAAGCTCGGGTGCAAGTTTCCAGGCCGGATTGGTTTCTGACGTTGACGCGACCGCTTCCACCCAGGCTTCAACGTCATCTCAACTTCACATGGAAAGACGTGGAGATTCCTGAGCACCAGCGGTAACCACATTGCTCAACGGTAAAGCGCTACGCGGGTCTGACTTTCCCCACTTGCACTTCGACGTTCGTTCCCCAAGTTTACGCGCCCATGCAAAAGATTTTGGTCACGGGCGGCGCGGGCTTCATCGGCTCCAACCTCACGCTCACGCTCCAGAACAAATATCCTGACGCACAAATCACGGTGGTCGATGACTTCCGCTCGGGTGATTTCAAAAACCTCCAGGGGTTCCGCGGCGATTTCGTGGCGGCCGATGTGTCGCGGCTCGATTGGCGGAAGCAGTTCAAGGAGGTGTGCTTCGATGCCATCTTCCACGAGGCGTCCATCACGGACACCACGGTGCATGACCAGATGCTCCAGGCGCATGACAACATCGAAGGGTTCCGTCGCCTGCTGGATTTCGCGGAACCCACGCACACGCCGATCGTTTACGCATCGAGCGCGGCGACTTACGGGATTGTGCAGGAGGTGGGACCGATCGCGGTGGATCGCCCGGCTGCGCCGGCGAATATCTACGCCTTCAGCAAGGTGCAGTTGGATAATTTGGCGCGTTGTTACGCGAAGCGAAGTCCGGCGTGGCGGATCGCGGGGTTGCGTTACTTCAATGTTTACGGTCCGCGCGAGCCGCACAAGAAAGCCGCCGCGAGCATGATTTATCAGCTCTACACCCAGATGAAGGCGGGCAAGCGTCCGCGCGTCTTCAAGGCGGGCGAGCACAAGCGCGACTTTGTTTACGTGGAGGATGTGGTGGCGCTGACGATGCACGCGCTGACAGCCCCGAAGAGTGGCGTGTGGAATTGCGGCAGCGGCGTGGCGGTATCGTTCAATGAAGTGATCGCGGAATTGAATCGCGCGCTGGGCACGAAGCTGGAGCCGGATTATTTCGAGAATCCGTACGGAAGTTTTTATCAGCCGCACACGGAAGCGGACATGACAGTGACGAAGTCGGAGCTTAACTTCACGCCACAGTGGAAGCCCAGTGAGGGCATCGCGGATTACGTGGCGATTCTGGAAGGCAAGGCGAGGGGGTAGTTCATCCGCAGATTGCGCAAATTTCGCAGAGAGGCAGTTGCTTCTCTGGAATCTGCGTCATCTGCGAAATCTGTGGAGGTTTTTATGGCTGAGGAAATTAAAACGGCATCGCGCAAACCCCGTCGTTGGCTGCGCTGGGTAGGGGGATTCTTCGTCTGCATGGTGGTGGGATTGATCCTCATCTACTTCGTCGGCACCAGCGAATGGGCGCTCAAGAGCGTCATCCTGCCGAAGGTGAGCAAGGCCGCGAATGCTGAGGTCATGGTGGACGGCGCGAGCATCTCGCCATTTTCGTCGGTGACGTTGAGTGGATTGAAGGTCGTCACGAAAGGCGCTGATCCGCTCGTGACCGCGAAGAAAGTGCGTCTGCGCTACAGCTTGATGGACATCATCAAGGGCAACATCAACGTGAGCGAAGTGACACTGGAATCGCCCACGGTGAATCTCGTCACGTTCGCGGATGGTACGAGCAATCTCGATCCGATCACCAAGGCGCCGAAGGATGAAAAATCTTCCGAGAAGAAAGAGCCGAAAGACAAGAAGGACGGAAAGCCCCCGCAGTTAAACCTCCAGAAGATCGCGTTGAACAACGCGACAGTGCGGAAGGTGGAGCAACGCAAGGATGGTTCGCAGCAGGTGTTGGTGCTTTCCGGCGTGAACATCACTGCCGCCGATCTCGCCAATAACAAAACCGGAAAGCTCACGATCGCGGCGGATGTGAACCTTGATCAGGGAGTGAAGAGCGCAAGCAACGGCGTGCTCATCGCAAAGTTGGCGGGCAATTTCGACATCGCACTCGATGCCGCGTTGAAGCCGACGATGGCGAAGGGACAGACGAAGGTGGATGTGACGGAAGGAAAGGGCGCGTTCGCGCAAGTGAACGGGCTGGGCGTGATGTTGAACACGGATGTCACGCCAACGCAGTTGAACGACGTGAGCATTCACTTCACGCAGAGCGGGAAGAATCTCGGCGCGATCACGGTAAATGCCTCGATCGGACTCGCCACGTTGCTTGAATCACTGTCGCCTCATGGCCGTTCGACGGACGGAAGGTTGTTCGTTGCGATTTCCGGGATTGACCGTCAACTACTTAACGCCTTTGCGACGGCGGCGGGAGTTCAAGCTATAGATTTCAACCAGACCACGATCAATTCCACGAACACGATTGAGCTGACTCAGCGCGGGCGCGTCGTGAGCGTGAATGGCGCGTTGCTCGTTGGCAGCTTTGGCGTGACGCAGAAAGGGCAGACCACGCCGACGATGGACATCCGCAGCGCCTACGCGGTGACAATGGATCAGACGAACAAGGTAGCGACGGTGCAGTCCTTCACGTTGAGCGGGACGCAAGGCGGAAACGAATTCCTGCGCGGCACACTGGCGAAACCGATGACGCTTAATCTCGGCGGAAGTTCGAGCGCTGTGGATGAATCCGCCTTTGATCTTGTGCTCACGAATTTCAATCTGCCGGACTGGCAGGCGTTCATCGGCACGAATGCGACGATCAGCAGCGGCAAGCTCGCGGTGACGTTGAATGTGATTTCAAAACAAGCGGGCAAGAATCTTGGATTGAACCTGACGACGCGTTTGAGCGCGCTCACCGCTGTCGCGGGCAGCAACCGCATCGACAACGCGGACATCGCGTTCGACATGAAAGGTTCGGTGCAGGATTTCAGCGCAGTGAAGTTGGACAGCTACGCGTTCCAACTCGCGCGTGGTGGACAGAAGGCTTTGAGCGCGACCGGCACGCTTGCCTACAATACGAAGTCGCAGGACGCGGATGTCCAAGCGGACGTGGATGTTTCGTTGCCGCAAGTCGCGGCGCTCGTCGTCGTGCCTGGGCTGAATGTGCAGAGCGGCACGGTGAAGTTCGGCGGACGCATCGCTCAGAAAAACACGACGCCCACGCAGACGAACAATCCCGTCTTCGATCGAACGATCATTGGAAAGTTGAACCTGAATGAATTGACCGGCGCCTTTCAATCGAACCGTTTCGATCGCTTCGTCACGGCGGTTGATCTGGACCTCGGGATGCGCGGTGATGTTTTGGACATCCGCAAAGCGAGCGGCACGATTCAGCAAAGCGGGCAGACCGGCGGCTCGTTTGACATCGCGGGAAACTGGAACAGCGCAAAGAGTGCGGGGCAGATCACGGCGAAGCTCGTGGATCTGAATCAGCACGCGTTGAAGTCGTTCGTCGCATCGGCACTCGGTGAGAAGCAACTGGAGACGATCACGATCAACGCCATGGCGAATGCGAATCTCTCCAGTGTCAGCGATGGTTCAGTGAAGGCTGAGTTGCACGTGGCGAATCTCGTCGTGAATGATCCGACCGGCGCGGTGCCACGCACTCCCTTGGCGCTCGATTTGACTGCTGACGCCGGGATGACCAAGAGCGTTTACGACATCAAGGGCATCCAACTCACGCTCTCCAAGACCGAGCGGGCGGCGAACACGTTGAACGTTTCCGGCAAGCTCGACATGACGAAGTCGAATGCGTGGACCGGCAACGTGAAGATCAATTCGGAAGGGCTGGACCTGACGACGTATTACGATTTGTTCTCGAAGAAAAACACGAACGCTGTTCAGACCGCGAAATCGGAAACGCCAGCGCCGGCGCCGCAACCAAAGGAAACCAAACCGGAGACTGAGCCGCCGGCGATGCATCTGCCGTTCGCCCAATTCGTCGCGGAGTTGAATCTCGCGAAAGTGTTTCTGCGCGAAGTCGCCATTTCGAATCTCACTTCGAAAACGACAATCGAGAACAACCGTGTGAACGCGAATCCATTTTCACTCACGCTGAATGGATCGCCGGTGACGGTGAATGCCTTGGTGAATGTGGGAGTGCCGGGCTACCAATACGATGTGAGCGCGAAGCTGGACGGCGTGCCGATTGAGCCGCTGGCGAATACGTTCGTGCCGGAACAACGCGGCATTTACAAAGGCGAGATCCTCAGCAGCATTGCGATCAAAGGCGCCGGCGTCACGGGACGCGGTCTGAAAGAAAATCTTGGCGGGCAAATTGGATTCACGCTGACGAACGCTGAGATTCATTACACGGATGCTCGATTCGAGAACAAATACCTGGGTTGGCTTGTGAAATGGGGGCCGCCGGTTGCGAAATATTTGCAGGTGCCCGAGCTTACGCAGTCGCCGATTTCGCTGGTGGACGCTCACATTCAGATCACCAACGGAACAGCGACTCTACAGCGAACTTTCATTGAGAGCCCGGCGTTTCAAGCGAACGTTCCCGGCACGATCACACTCAACGAGGTGATCACGAATTCGACGCTGAACAAATTACCGTTGCAGTTGAGCCTGCGACGATCGATCGCGGAGAAGGCTCGTTTGGCCGCAAAGGGAAGCGACACGAATGCTTACGTGACGTTCCCGAGTTTCGTTTCGATCGAGGGAACGATCGGCAAACCGAAATACGACTACAACGAGCGCGCGGTGTTGCAATTGATCGCGCGGGCCGCGAGCGAGTTCATCAAGGGCGATGCGGGCAATATCCTGCGCGGTTTGGGAAATCTGGGACAAGGAACCTCGACCAACCAGGCAGGTGGAACGAACGCGACCTCCGCGAACACGAACTCGATCGGAAATCTGCTCCAGTCATTGCCGGGATTGTTCGACAAGCAGCCGAAGACGAACGCGCCGGCGAATCCGCGTCGCAGACAGCGTTAATTGAGTCTCGCACGGCTTGTCCAAGCGTTGACGGTTTTGCGGGTTCTCCCGTTTGACTTTCGGCGTGTCTCGGCGCACTTTCCGGTTCAAATTCACCCTGAATGACAGAGTGTCCTGAATTGCGCCCTGAATGAAGTTGTCCAAATGCCTCCTGCTTGCCGCTGCCACGCTTTCGTGGTCGCTCCATGCTGCCGATCTCCACTCTTCCACCGAGGAATTGATCGGCTTTGACAAACGTCGCGAGCGTCGTGCCGCGCCATCCATCGAACAGAAAGCCGCGCAGGAGAAACTGCGCGAGCGGGTGCGCGACGCGAAGGTGGATTTCGATCCGCAGCTCGGTGCGCCGAAATGGATTCGTGCGGAGAACGAACATCTGACCGCAGCGCAAGGCGAGGGGAAGGCCGTGACCGCGAAGACAGCCGAGCGCTTCCGCAATGATCCGCATAAGCCGGTGAAATCTTTCATCGAGGAACATCGCGCGTTGTTCGGGCACGGTGCCGAGGCGCTCGATACAGCGACGAAGACCCGCGATTACGTCGGTGAACGCAATCGCGTGCGAACAACCGTGTGGCACCAGCGCATCGAGAACATTCCTGTCTATGAATCCATATTCGCGGCGCATGTCGATCAGCGTGGTGAATTGATCGATGTCTCGAGCCAGTTCGTGCCGGACGCGAACGGTGCGGCCAATCGCGGCACGCCGAATCGGATCGCGCAGGTGAAAGGACCGAAGACGTCTGCGAGGAAAGCTTTGGAAATCGCGGCGGCCAGAATTGGCGAACCAGCCGATGAAGTGACACCGCTGGGAGCAAAGCCTGAAGGCGCAGAGCAAGTGCGATCGTTCAGGATCAAGCCTTTGCCTGGTGAGGCGACCGCGCGTTTGGTTTGGTTTCCGCTGGACCGCGACACGTTACGTCTGGCGTGGCAGGTGGAGTTGAACCGGCGGCAGTTCAGCGAGCGGTTTCGTGTCCTCGTGGATGTGCAGGACGGCGAGGTGTTGCTGTGGCGCAAGCTCACCGTCGAGATCGGCGCGGTGACGTATCGTGTGTTCACGAATGAAAGTCCGAGGCCGATGCGAGTCGGTTGGCCGACGCCCAATTCAACGCAGCCGCCAATCGTTCCACAATCGTTGGTCACGATTGATGCGTTGAGCACCAATGGTTCGCCGCTCGGATGGATCAACGATGGCGAAATCCTTTTGCGCGGAAACAATGTGGACGCATCTCTGGACCGGGATTTCGACAACCGCGCCGATCTGCCGCGCGTGGTTGCGAGCGTGGATGGCAATGGGCATCGCACGTTCGATTATCCGGTGAACGCCAACTTGCAACCCACGAACTATTCACCCGGAGCGGCGGTGCAGTTGTTCTATTGGTGCAACTGGATGCATGACCGCCTTTACGAAATCGGTTTCACCGAAGAGAAGGGGAATTACCAGAAGGACAATTTCGGCCGAGGCGGGGTGGGTAATGATCCGGTGCTCGCTGACGCGCAGGACGGTTCAGGCGTGAACAACGCGAATTTCACTCCAAGCCAGGACGGATCACCCGGGCGCATTCAGATGTACATTTTTAGCGGGCCGACTCCGAATCGCGACGGCGATCTGGATGCAGATGTGGTTCTCCACGAATACACACACGGCATGAGCGATCGGCGCGTGGGACATGGCGCGCAGATAACGCAGCTTCAAACCTGGGGCATGGCCGAGGGGTGGTCGGACTTCTATGCGGGCGCGATGCAGAGTCGATACGAGCACGACCTCGACGCGAATTATCCCATGGGCGGTTACGCGAGTTATCTGCTGGGCGGCTTGCAGGAGAGTTATTACTACGGCATCCGCCGCTATCCGTACACGACTTCCACGAATGTGAATCCACTCACGTTCAAGGACATCGATATAAACCAGGCGTCTTCGTATCCGGGCATCCCGCGCAATCCGACGGCAAACGGCCCGGCCTTCGAAGTGCATCGGCAGGGTGAAGTCTGGTGTACGATGTTGTGGGAAATGCGCACCGCGTTGTTGCGCAGCATGAACGTGACTTCCGCCACGTATGGCGAGGCCAATGATTTCGTGATGCAGATCGTGGCCGATGGAATGGACTTCACGCCGCCGAACCCGACCTTCACACAAGCGCGCGATGGCATCATCACGGCGGAGCGCCAGATCACCGGCGGCACCAATTCGCAAATCATCTGGGCGGCGTTCGCGAAACGCGGATTGGGTTGGAGCGCGCTCGCGCCGGATTCGAGCACGACGGCGGGAATCGTCGAGGCGTATGACGTGCCCGTGGTGCCGACGTTCCTCGTGACTCCGGATTCGCTGATGTTCAGCGGCCCGCGAGATGGAAATATCGAGCCGGCGTTGGCGAACTTCCTCGTTCAAAACCAAAGCTCTTCAGCGCTGCAGTGGTTTGTCTCTTCAAGCGCGCCGCTGATCGTGATGCCGACGAACGGCATTCTGCTGCCTCATGGCAGCCAGGTCGTGACGGTGTTCACGAATGGGATGAACGCTCTGCCGTACGGGCTGCACACGATCACACTCGTCTTCACGAATTTAGCGAATGCCCTTGGCGCGACGCGAGCGGTGCTTGTGAACGTGGAGCCGCCCGCCGACGCATTGGATGTCACGCCCGAGAGCACGTACCTCATCGCGGGACCACCGAACGGGCCT
>DATHEW010000087.1:0-21139 GCA_035318425.1 Candidatus Acidiferrum sp.
GCCGGAACATCCTGCCCCGGCGCAAATGTCCTTAACCAACGTTGTTCCCGCCTGTGTTCCATCGGTGCGCCACAATTCCCAGCCGTGAGAAGAATCGGAACCGACAAACAGCAGGTTTGTTCCAATTACACCGCAGACGTAATGCATATAAAAAACAGGACCGTTCGTGAACGGCTTGGTGTTCAGCGTAGTTCCATCAGTCTGCCATAATCTCCCACCATCAGAAAAGCAGGCGAACCCATTGAAGATTACCGTCGCCAGGGGTGGCCCGCTGTACTCCGCTTCATCGTTGATTTCAGCGATCCGGTAAGTTCCGTCGGTTGTGCCGTCAGTCCTCCACAGTTCGTTGTAATGTTGAACGCCTGCAATGAATACCGCATTGCTGCCAATCACCCGGAACTTCGTCGGACGCAGCCCGTAACCGTAATTTCTGCGATAAAGAATGCGGGTACCAGTTGGCGTTCCGTCAGTTTTCCACAAGGCCGTGCCATTGGTGAAATCGAACCCGGCGAATAATAGCTCTCCATTGAGAACGGCTCCGGGTGAAAACGACAGCAGCGGCACCAGGCGCACAAGTTGGTTCGAGCTGCCCATACTCCACAGCGCTGACCCCTCGGCGTCTTGCGCGATGAACAGCAGGCGCCCGTTGAACTCCGCGAAGCTGCGGGGCGACGAGGACGGCGGGCCGGGATGGATGTCTTCAACGAGCATTGGTTCCGCGGCGGCCATTCGTTGAACAACGGAGAGAATCAGGAACCACTCGAGGACGAATGTGCGCAAGTGCATGTGTAAGTAAGAGGAGCGGTGTGAAGTCTTATTCCGCGCGGACGCGGCGAATTGAACTCAGCGACCTCACGCGCGATTTTAAGAAACTAGGGCGGCGCGAAGAAGTTCCGGAAGAAGTGATCTTCGCCTCAGTGGACAGAGGGTTCGGCACCGCGTAGCCTCGGCTCATGTCGGCGATTCCCGTCAAAGAAGTTCTGCTTTCTGAAGCGGAGTATTTGCGCGGTGAAGTCACGAGCGATGTTAAGCACGAGTTTGTCGCTGGCGTCGCTCACGCGATGGCGGGTGCTGGCTTAGAGCACAATTTGATCGCCGGGAATATCTTCGCCGGGTTGCATGTGCGTTTGCGCGGCGGTGCGTGTGTGCCGTTTGCATCCGACATGAAAATCCGCGTTCAAGCGGACGAGCATGTTCACTTCTACTATCCCGACGCCCTGGTCGTGTGCGATCCCACCGGTCTTGCTCCTCAACGTCACTGGACCGACAAACCGATTGTCATCTTCGAGGTCCTGTCCGAATCCACGCGTCGCATTGATGAAGGTGAGAAGGCATTGCTCTATTGGAAACTGCCGAGCCTGGTGAGCTACATCCTCGTCGAGCAAAACAAGGTGCAGGTGACTGTCCGGAGGCGCGATGGCGGAGGCGAAGTGCTGAGTGGACGCGACACGCTGCTGCGCCTTCCCGAGCTCGGCCTGGAGATTCCGCTCGGTGAATTCTACGAGCGGCTGACACTCTGAGTTGCCGCGTGTTCAGGGCTCCGTCTTCTTCAACAGCCATGCGAGGTGCTTCTGCCACACCGCAGCGATCGTGTGCGTGCCATGACCGCGTGTGTGTTCGCTCTCGGGAATCATCACCGCTTTGCCGTGCTTCACGCGTTTTACCTCGCGCTCGAACACACCCAACTCTGGCGGATTGATCAAATCGTCCGCGAAGTTCACCGCCAACACGCGGGCGCGAATGTTTTCCAACTCAGGCTTCGGATTGTAATCGTGTGAAGCCTGCACGGCGTAGAGCACGTCATTGGCATCAAGGCGTTTCAGTCCCGCATCAATAAACGCATCAAGCTTCTCGTCCGCGCTCTTCAGCGAGGGAGCTTCGTTCAAGCGCTGCGTGGGATTGCTTCCGATGTAGTAGAGCACCTCGTGGGCAACGCGTGTACCGTTCGGCTGTTTTTTGTATTCGCCATTCTCCCAACCCGGATCGCCGCGGATCGAGTCGATGATCATCCGGCGCCAGACGCGATTGCGTCCGGAGATTTCCGTGGGCAAACACGCCAGCGGCATCAGCGCGTCCATGAAGTCAGGATAAGCTTCGCCCCAGACCCACGTGTGCATGCCGCCCATCGAAGTGCCCATGACCAGTCGTAGGTGATTGATGCCCAGGCCTTCCGTGAGCAGCCGGTAGTCAGCTTCCACCATGTCGTGATAACCGTACTTCGGAAACCTGGCGCGCAATCCATCGCTCGGCTTGCTCGACTTGCCGTACGATGAAATATCGCGACGCATCCAGCACCTGGCCTTTGCCGAAAAGCGCGCCCGCAAAGTTGGTCCCGAGAAACTGCGCGCTGCTTCCAGTGGTGCCGTGAAGAATGAGCACCGCGTTACGAACGGTTCCTTTCTCATCACGCTGCGGAGTTCCGAACGTGACGTAGTGAATCCGCAACTCAGGCAATGCCTCGCCAGACGGGAAACGAAAATCCCTTAGAACGAAGTCGCCGTGATTGGGTGCTGGCGCGTCACCGGCGATCAGGAAATTCGCCGCAATCAAGAGCACAACAGTGCTCGCAAGAAAACTTCCGCGTGAATGAATGGCTCCCGTGATCATGCGGCGAGCGTAGGCGCGCATCTCCGCCGAGGCGAGCGCGCGTGTTCAGCCTTTTCGCGCCACGATGTTCTGTAACAACGACTGCACACAGCCTTCAGAAAACGCCGGGTCGTTGATGTTGCAGTCGAGCTCGCGCACGGGAATATCTTTGCGCAGCGCCGCTTTGAGCGTGTCGAACAAAGCGCGGTCCGCCTCCGCGTCGTGGAACGGCTGGCCCGGCGCGCTGATCACACTGATACCTTGAAGCGGGATCAACACGGTGACAGCCGCAGTGGATGCATTGAGCTTTTCCGCGATGACTTCAGCGATGCGGCGGCATTCATCCGGCGTCGTGCGCATGAGTGTGACCTGTGGATTGTGCTGATAAAAACGGCGGCCTTTGAATTTCGTGGGCACGGTTTCGGGCGGACCGAAGTTCACCATGTCGAGGCAACCGGGCGTGATGATCGCCGGCACGCCGTGTTTCGCGGCGGCCTCGAGGCGAGCCGGTCCAGCGCCCAAAATTCCGCCCACCAACTCATCGGCCCACTCCGTCGTGGTGATGTCGAGAACACCGGTCACTAACCCGGTTTCCACGAGTGACTCCATCGCGCGTCCGCCGACGCCCGTCGCGTGAAATACCAGCACTTCGTATCCCGCGCGCTCCAACAACTTGCGCGCATGCTCGACACAGATCGTGGTGTTTCCGAACTGACTGGCAACGATGATCGGACTGTCCTCGCCACTCTTCGGTTCTGACTCGACCATGCCGCAGATCGCTCCCGCCGCGCGCGTGAGAATCTGCCGTGAGATGCGGTTGATGCCCGCCACGTCCACGATGCTGGGCATCATGACGATGTCCTTCACATCCACGTAGGGACTCGTATTGCCACTGGCGAGTGTGGAAACCATGAGCTTGGGAAATCCAATCGGCAACGCACGCATCGCAGCCGTGGCGATCGCCGTGCCGCCGCCGCCACCGAGCGAAATCACCGCATCGATTTTCTTTTCGTCGAGCAAGCGCGAGAGAACACGTGGCGCGCCTTTCGACATTGCCGCCACGCATTCGCCACGATCACGCCGCGCGGTGAGCGCCGCGAGATCTGCCCCGCCTGCGCCGGCGATCTCATCGCGCGTCACGTCAGGTTTCAACTTCGGTGCCTCAAGCGTGCCGACGTCAATGATCAGTGTTTTGTGCCCGCGCGCACGAATGAGTTCGGCAACGAAACCGTGTTCCTCGCCCTTCGTGTCCATCGTTCCCAGGACTGCAATGGTGGCCATGCGCGAGAGGTTAGGAAATGTGCTCGCGCGTGCAAAGTCTTTGGCCAGCGATCAAGGAAGCGCGATGAATTCGACAAGGCGCGAGTGCAGTGCCTCGCGATCCGCGTCGGAGATTTCACGAGGCGTGAAGACGCCGATCCAAGCGCCATCCACGCGCTTCGCGATCCACAGCAGCGCTTTTTCAAAAACCCACATGGATCGAGGCGCGTCGCAATCGTTGGCCGTGAGTCGGTCCAGCGCTTCGGCGAGCGAGATCCACCACGCGTCCTCCATGCACGCGACAAACTCAGTAGTGGCACCATGACGAAATGGTGAGCCGTCCGCCAGTATTCCACCGACGACGAGCACTTCGCCGAGAGAGAAAGTTCCTTCGACCCAGGACAGAAGGAATTGGTTGGCGGACGAGTTCATCCGTGCTCCGCCGTGCCGCGGACGAAGACCGCTCCCTGCCCACTGAAACGCGCAACCACGCGTTCGGGCAGGCCCATAAATTCAACTCGTTCCAGCGAGCCGACCGGAACCGTGGCACCGATTCGCTGTGAACATTCCACGAGAAGGGCCAGCGCGGCGGCGCGCCGGGGCGGGTCCGCCGATTGCCACGCGTGCATCACGTCACCGTCTTCGCCGCACACGACCAGTTCAGTGACGACGGGAAGCGGCGGCTGAGTTCCAGCCTCCGTGGAAGCTGTGGTTTCGATCTCGGCAACGGGCAACGGCTCCGGTTCCGCACCCATGGAAGCGGCCTCGTCCCGTTTCCGGGCGGCTTCCATCACCAGAAATTCCCATGATCCCTCCAGCGATCGTGTGGGCGGCTCATCGAAGGCCGTGTGACGGAATTCGCCGCCGCTCAACGCGAGCAACTGTTGCAGCGCCGCCTCACCAATGGTGTCCCCGCATTCGGCGTGAATCAGTTCGCCCTTGCGAATGAAAATCCTTCCGCGGCTGCCCTGCGAACTTACTTCGAGCACCAGCGAGTGGCGGCTCAAGCACTCCATCTGAATCACGTCTTCAATGCCGACGCGCCGCAGCGTGCCGCGAAAACCTTCCTCGTTCTGCCAGCGCAACAGTTCCCCGAGCGCGGCCAGAACGGTCTGAAATCCTTCCGGCGTGACTGGTTTTTCGAGAACCAGTTCGGCACCGGCCTGCGTCGCCGCGTTACGCGACGAACCATCCACATGGCCGCTCAGGATGATTTTTTTAACGTGAGGATACTTGCGCTGGATGAGTTGAAGAAACTGCACGCCATCCACGACTGGCATGCGCAGATCGATGACGATCAGATCGACCTTCTCCGTCTGGAGCGTCGTGAGCGCGAGAGCTGTCGTCTGGGCCGCGAGCACGTTCCAGATTTCACCGCTGGCGGTCTGCGCGAGCGACTGCAGCACCTCGAGGAACTGCGCGTCGTCATCGACCAGCAACACCGTTTTACGGTCGGCACTCACTTGACTACGGATTACGAACGAACATCTAGGGCGGGGCAAGCATCCGCTTGAATTAGCGCCGCCGCGCGTCGAACGCACCGCATGCTACACAGCAGCGGAACGCAACCACGCGTCGCCCCGACCAGGCGTGGGCGGGTCCACCGAGACCTTGGCGCTAAGGTTTTGCAAAGCACGCTGGGCGACGTCGCGCACCCAGGTATTCACATCGCGCAACCGAGCTGAGAGCGCTTCCGCTGCCCGTGTTTCCTGTAGCCGACCGAGCGCCTCCGCGGCCGCACCGCGCAATAACGCGTCTTCATCCCACAACGCCGGCACGAGCACATCCAGCACGCGCGCACGGGTATGCGCTTCGATGTCCTGCATGCTCGTGGACTGCGTGAATTGGCGGATGTTGAAAATCTTCGCCATCAAATCGCTGGCCACGTGGCGCACCCAATAATTTCCGCTCTGCATGCCGCGCTTGAGCGCCGGAAGGGTGCGTTGCGCAACTTCAGTCTGGTGCCACCGCGGATTGATCCGCGCCAAAGCGTTCAGCGCGGCCTGGCGCACGCCACTTTCTGGATCAAGCTGTGTCACGACCAGCGCTTCGATGGCACCATCATTGCGCATCCTGGCCAGTGCCTCGATCGCAGCACAACGCACGTCGGGATCTTCATCGTTCAAGAGATCGACCAGCGCTGGGAGAACGGATGACGCACCGGTGCGGGCCAGCGCAATGGCAGCGGCGGCGCGTACGTTCCACGCCGCGTCTTTCAGGCAACCCGTCAGCAGCGGAATATGCTCCGACGAGCGCCATGCGCCGATCGCTTCCACCGCAGCGGCGCGTACGTTCTTGTTCGCATCTGTCGCTAGGGAAGCGACGGCATTCGCATCGGCCAGCTCATACATTTTCCCGAGGCTCGACAGGGCGGAGACGCGGACACCCGACTCGGAATCTTTCAACAAAGCGGCGAGCGCCGTGGCGACGACTGGCAGCGGAAACCCCGCCAAGATGTCCGCCATGTCACGACGCACCGACGCAGAACCGTCCTGCGTCAATGCAAGCAATAATTCCAGCGCGACTGCGCCCATGGCCGCAGCCTTTGCCGTGTGACCATTGGCGATCAAATGGAGTGCACGTTGCGCATCGTTCTCGGGTGTCCAGCGCAGCGCTTCGAGCGCACGCGCGGCAGCGGCACGCACCCCGGAATTTACATCGCATAGCAAGGGCGTGAGCACCGGGATCGCGCTGCTGTGCTGCAAGGCGCGCAGCCCTTGCACCGTGGCCTCACGCACACGCGCATCGCTATCGCGGGCAGCCGCGGCAAGTGCGCGCAATCCATTAGCGTCCTGCCATTGGGAAATCACTCTTACTGCGGCCACACGTACCTCAGGCACCCCGTCCGCCAACATGGAGTACACCACCGCCAACGTGCGATCACCGCGATCCAAAGCGAGGCCTTCGAGCGCTTCGATGCGCCGCTCGGGATTCCTGGACTTCAACTGAGAACCAAACAACCACTGCATGTGCCAGATACATCGGCGGTTCCGGGAGGTCGGTTTAACGATGTTTCTTGTGCTGCGACGAATGGAATCTGCGAGTTGACGCGCCTTGTGATCAGCGCTGAGCTGATGTCAGGGATGTGGTTATCACGGAAGTTAGCGGATGCTGCGTCATCCACGCGAACACCTGATATGCGGAGTTTTTCGGCGCCGTTCCGAGGACATTGTGGTCGGCGTTGAAGATGACGCGTGATGCACAGAAGCCAGGACAGTTTCGTCGCAACCAAGGAATTACGAACCACCACGGTACGATCGGATCAAAGAATCCGCTCAGCGCGTATACCGGAATGTGCATTCTCCGAACGAGATCCCGGAAGTCACTTCCGGCGATTAATGGATAGCGCGATCCGATAGCATTGCGATCTTCCGGCGTGCGGCGTTGCACAAATTCAGCAATGTTCGCGAGCGTCTCCGGCGCACGCCGGTGCCGTAGCCGGGCATACCGCGAGTAAATGAGAATCAACACTCGAAACATCCAACCCGGCATCATTCGATGCACTGCGTGAAAGCAATGCACGCCAGGAATCACCGGATGCCGCACGAAACCGCCAGACAGGATTACTCCTTTCGTCACAAACCGAGCCTCCACCTCATTGCGCTCTACGATTTTCCACGCCACTTGGGAGCTAAATGATTCGCCAAGCAACCAGCCACTCGTGATGCCGTTCGCGGCGAGTTCATCAACCACAGCCTTTGCATATTCGTCCAGTGCCCACTGTGGGCGGCGAGGATACGTGAACTCTACAAACCGCACGCGCCCGGCAATCGCCGCGCGAAAGCTCGAGATGAGCGTCCAGTCGCCATGTAATCCAGGGAGATAGATCAGCGTGGGCAAGTTTTCACAGCCATAAACACGTGACTGAATCTGTTCTTGGATCATGCCCATCTCGCTACACCAACTTCTCCAACTCGCGATGGTTCACCTTGCCGGTGCCGAGTCGGGGAATTTCAGGCACGCACTTCACTTCGCGTGGCACGGCGATGTTCGGCAAACCTCGGGCCTTGATCGCGCCGCGAATCTCTTCAAGCGAAAGCCGCGGCTCGTTCGACACGGCAATGAGCGTCTCGCCTCGCAGTTCGTCGGGCTTCGCGATGACGGCAACCTGGCAGCGTAAACCGTATTGCGGAAACGCGCCGGCGAGCGCGTCTTCGACCGCGGTGAGGCTGACCATTTCGCCGCTTATTTTCGCGAAACGTTTGAGCCGGCCCTGGATGAACAAAAATCCTTCATCATCCACGCGCACAATGTCACCCGTGTCGTACCAGCCTCCGAGCGCCTGGAACTTCGCGTTCGCGTCCGCATTCAAATAGCCCTTCATGATGTTGGGTCCGCGCACGAATAAGCGGCCGCCTTCCGCCACGCCTTCGACGGGTTCGATCTTGTATTCCATGCCGGGCATGAGCCTGCCGGCGGAGCCGTATTTCGGCTCGATCGGCGTGCAGACGGCGACGCATGGGCTGCACTCGGTCGCGCCATAGCCTTCGAGAACGCGCACCCCGAACCGTTGCGCCCAGGTATCGGCGGTTGCCTGTTGCAACTTTTCCGCACCCGCGAACATGTAGCGCAGGCTGCGAAAATCGTACGGATGAGCCTTGCGCGCGTAACCGTTCAGGAACGTGTTCGTGCCCAGCATGATCGTGCAGTCGCGATCGTAAAAAACAGTCGGCACCACGCGGTAATGGAGAGGTGACGGATAGATGAAAACGAACATGCCGCGCATCAGCGGCAGCAACGTTCCGACTGTGAGACCGAAGCTGTGAAACAATGGAAGCGTATTGAATATCCGGTCGGTGTCCGTCATGTCGGTCACGGCGAGCATCTGACGAACATTCGCGAGCAGGTTGCGATGCGTCAGCTCGACTCCTTTCGGCACGCCCTCGGAACCGCTGGTGAAAAGAATCACGGCGCTCCGCGACGACGGCGACTGGCTCGCGAACTTCGACGGCGCGAGCCTTCGTGCCGCGGCAGATGACAGGTCATGAGTCGAAGCGAACGCCGCTTGCGCCGCATTTTCCAAGGCACGGCCACCGAAGCCGAGTGTGTGTCGGATCAACCCGATAAGTTTTGCGGCACCCGTGATTTTCGCCCGCAAATCTTCAAGGTAAATGAACTGCACACCCGCGCTCTCAAGCGGCGCGAGATCGAGCTTCGCCCGTGCAATGAACAAGCGAGAGGTGATCACTTGTTTCAGGCCGGCCAGTTCCGCGCACGCGAGCATGATCGCCGGGCCCGTCGAGTAGTTCAGCAGCGCAGGAACCTTTCCCAGGCAACAAAGCGCGAGCAGCGAGACCGGCGTTCCATTCACGTTGGGGAGCAGGACGCCGACGTGCGATGCGTCGCGATTCAGCACGCGCGCCAATTCCCGCCCGAGCATATCCGTTCCGAGGAGCAGTCGTCGGTACGTGAGCGCGCCTCGCACGTCTTCGAGCACCACGCGCTTCGGAAAGCGTCGCGCCATTTGAATGATCGCCGAAGGAATCGTCTGCGCACCGAATTCCATCTCGACCTCGAACTGTTGCCGAATCATTTGATCGCGCAACCACTCGGAGAGAACATGCCGCGATTGCGAAGTGCTGAGATGTGTCACCTGCGGCGGAGTGAGCGCGTCGCTGAAGTGCGCCGTAACTGTCGGGAAGCATTTCTTCTGATTGGGGTTCGGCGACAACGGGAGCCGATGCGCACCACGAAGAAAACAGGTGATGACCTTGGGCTGGGTGCGATGAATGAGAAAGCCGGTGCCATCGAACAGCTTCATCAGCGTACCGGTGCGCGAAAGCCTGCCCTCCGGGAACAAAACGAGACGCCCGCCTTTTTCCAGGAACTCGGCCATGCGCTTCACCGCGTAGGGTGATTCGGGATCGATGGGAAACGTCCGCGAGGTCGCCATGATCTTGCGATGAAGCCAGGACAACTTCGCGACGCGCTCCGAGACCACGCACTTCCAATCGCCGCCCGTGCAGAGATAAAGGAAGAGCCAGTCGAGCCACGACACGTGATTCGGCAGCAGCAGCACCGGGCCGGGAGTTTTCAGCGCCGCTTCGTTGAAAACGCGGAATCCCAGCAACAGACGCAACAGCACTCGCAGAAATAATTTCATCGCGTGACCAAGGCTGCGCACGGTTTACACGGGCTGGCGGCGGCTGGCGATGCGAGAAGTTCTGCGGAAAGCGTGTGGGCGCTGAGCCGCAGCATCGTCCGCCCTTTCCAGCGCCGGAGTTTTTATTTGATCTGTCTCCCCGGTGTCGCACCATCCGCGCGTGTCCTCCATTCCTTCGCGCACAAAAAAACAGACTGCCGCCTTGTCCCAAACTTCCGGCATTGAATCTCCGACACTCAGTCAGCGGGTCATGTCGATCGACGCGCTGCGGGGCATGGACATGTTCTTCATCGTCGGCATGGAGGAAGTCTTCGAAGCGCTCTCCAAAATGTTTCCGATGGCTCCCAGCCTGAACGATCGAGTGCAGCACGCGCCGTGGGCCGGGTTTCATTTCTACGATCTGATCTTCCCTCTCTTCGCGTTTATCATCGGAGTATCGCTGGTGTTTTCGCTCTCGAAGTCTGTGGCCACCGAGGGCAAGGCGGTGACCTCGCTCAAGATTCTTAAGCGCAGTTTGATTCTCTTCCTGCTCGGCATCCTCACTTATGGAGGCATCAACCAGGGCGTCGAGCATGTCCGGTTGCTGGGCGTGCTCCAACGGCTGGCGCTCGGGTATTGCGCGGGGGGCCTGGCGTTTGTCTGGATGAGCCCGCGCCAGATGGTCGCGCTCACCGCGTCGTTGCTGATTGGTTATTGGGCAATGCTCACGTTCATCCCCGTGCCGGGCTATGGCGGGGGCGACTTTGCCGAAGGACACAATTTCGCCAACTGGATCGACAAAATGTATCTCCCCTTTCGCAAGTGGGATGGCGACCACGATCCGGAAGGCCTGCTCAGCACGCTGCCGGCGATCGCTACAACCTTGTTGGGAGTGTTCGCCGGTCTGCTCATAAAAAATTCCGCCGTCGAACCGGCTCGTAAAGTCCGACTGCTCGTGCTCTGGGGCGTCGCGGGCGTGGTGGCCGGACTCGTCTGGCACTTTCAGTTTCCGATCATCAAGAAGATCTGGACCTCGTCCTTCGCTCTTTTCACGGCCGGGATCAGTGCGCTGTTGCTCGCGTTCTTCTATTACGTGATCGACATCAAGAACCACCGGGGCTGGTGCCGCCCCTTTGTCTGGATCGGCATGAACGCGATCACCATCTACCTCATCGTCCACGTGGTGAAACTCCACGTCATCGCCCAATACTTCGTCGGCGGCGAAATCCATTCCACGCTGGAGAAAGTCCATCACGGACTGGGCGCATTGGTGACCGCACTTCTGGCCCTCGGGTTTTCCTTCCTGATTTGCCGGTTTCTCTTCCAGCGAAAAATCTTCCTGCGCGTCTAGGAACAGGAAGAGCACCACCAGTTGCCAACCTCAACCGATTTCTGAACCGTGCGCCTGAAAACTATTTTTCACGATTCAGATGATTTGCCTTTCCTCGAAATCCCATCAGTTCGCTTCACTCGCGATTCCGCCTTAGAAGATTTTTCAATTTGCTGTTTTAGGAGGCGAGACACGGACGTTTTGAGTTCAGTTTGATCCTTCAAAGCTTGGTCGAGCCGATCCGCCAGTTCTGTCAAAACGACACGAATGCTCGTAGCCAATTCCAAGCATTGCTCATCGTCCTGAGAGTGAAGTCCTTCGCTAAGCGCACTGTGGAGAAGCAACAAAGGATTGTGGCCGTCAATTTTGAGAACGTCCGGAATACCCTTCTTAATTTTCTGAACTGCTTTGTAAAACTGCGTCTCTGCTTTCGCTAGTTCAAGTTCTCTGAGTACCTGAGAACTTGCTCCGATTCGTTGGCAAACCTTAAGGATCTCGTTGATTATTCGGTTCTTTTGGTTTTCGACTACGCGCCGATAATAGCCAAACGCACCGATGCCCATGCCCTGCGACTCAGCTCGGCGTCCCTTGAAGAAGAAGTCACGATCAGGACCGATCAGGGTATTCACCCGCGGTGGCACGTGGGGTGCAAACGCAGGGTGTTCCACTCTTCGATTTTTTCCCGCATGTCCTGGCGGGCGGAGCCGCTGCGGGTCTTAGACCGGCGATCGACTGTGGGTTGCGCCTCGCAGTGCGCTCAGAACTTCTTGAAGTAGAAGTTGTCGCGGGAAATACCGAGGTCTTCAACGATGTCGGCAATGATGCCTCGGGGAACATCACCGGCGTGCCAAGCGAATGTAATCAATCGGTCGGGCCGGAATGGATTGGAATAGTGGCGGTGACTGCCCGCAGTGCGAAGAAGTTCGCAGCCGATTTCCTTGAGGCGGCGCTCCAACTGTCGGCAGTTCCATGAGGGATATTTGCCCATGCTCAGGCGACGAGCACAAATTTGTCACGAAACGCAGGGGGAATGGGACGACCGGTTTCCAGTAGCGTCTCCAGATGCGTTTTGGCGGCTTGTTGAAAGCGAAGCGTCGCCTCCCCACGATCACGGCCGTGCGCGTGGCAGCCGGGAAGAAGGTTCGATTTGGCGATCCACACGTCATCTTCATCCCGGCGCAACTGAATCTTTGAAAGCGGCACGATCATTGGCGAAAGAATAGAAGCCGTGCGATGGCGGGTCAACGTCCGTAACCGCAGGCAACCAAAATCTCCGTTACCCCAAAACGCCGCCACCTCACTTCGGTTCCCACAACTCAACAGGATTGCCCTCGGGATCATGCAGGCGGGCGAAGCGGCCGTTCGGATACGTCTCGGGATCGACGCGCACTTCGATGTTTTGGACGCGAAGTTGCGCGATCATGGCGTCGAGGTTGCGCACGCGGAAGTTGATCATCCACTGCTTTTCGATGTTGCCGAAATAGTCAGTGTCGATCGCGAAGGGAGCGAAGGCGGTCGGCCCAGCTTCCTGCGACCAGGTCTTTTGATTGTAATCCGTGGGCACCAAATCGATGCCGAGTGTGTCCTTATACCATTGAGCGAGCGCTGTTGAATTTTTCGCGCGAAAGAAGAAACCGCCGATGCCGGTGACGCGTTCCATGATGGGCCAGAGTGAAGGGATTGATCGTTCGTTGCCGAGCTTCAATTATTGTTGTCGTCGATCACCTGTTCGATTCAGTGGGCACCGCGTTGCTCGAGCAGTTCAACAATCTCGTTGTGGCCGCGTCGCGTCGCCCAGGCGAGCGGCGTTGTCCACGGCGGATCATCAGACCGTTTTGGCCGAGCGCCGCGAGAGAGAAGAAATTCGACCATCTCTTTCCGTCCGAATTTCGCGGCCCAGCCGAGCGGCGTGGAGCAGATGTCTTCATCGCGCGCGTGCAGGTCCGCGCCGCGATCGAGGAACCAAGTGGCTTTTTCCACGTTCCCACCACCCGCGAGATGGTGCAGTGCCGTCGCGCCCAACCAGTCGGTGGCATTTGCATTCATCCCGTGGTGGAAGAGAAGTTCGTTCAGCTCGCGCGTTTTCGCCCCGACAGACCAGCTCGGAAAAGTGACGCGGCGCGGAAGGTCGGGCTGATAGCGCAACATCAGGCGCACGAACGCCTCCTGACCTTCGCCCGCTGCATTCGCCAGCGCCTCGGGATTATTGGCCAGCGCAGGGTTCGCCGCGAATACCGCCGCCCCTGTGAGAACATCGCCGCTGTAAGCGAGCAGGTGAACCGCGCGTGATGCGCCGTAAGAACACAGCAGTTCGACCATTTCAGTGTTCGGTTTGACGTAAGAATAACCAGCCGTGGCCAGCGCAGCACTCAACGTATCGGCGGAACTCTCGACTTCCACATTGGGATGCGCGCCGTGTGCCAGCAGGAGTTTCACGATTTCAATGTGGCCCCTGACGGCAGCGGAATGCAGTGCGTGGCCACGCGGCGCGATGCCTTCCTCCGGCAAGTTCGGGTCCGCGCCGCGATCGAGGAGCAGCTTCACGATCTCCATGTGTCCGCCGGCGGCCGCGTTGCGCAGCGGTGTACCGGAGCACGCATAGTAAGTGACGGCGTCTGAAGAGCGATTGGCCAGCGAAGTATCTTCAACGCACAACTGGCGCACGCGATCCAAATCGCCGAACCACGCCGCAGTGCAGATGTCGCAATAGGCGCCGCGAGCGCGCAGGTTTTCGTAAATGGCCCGAGGTTTCGGAAAGTTTTCCGGCACACGATCCCGGCCACGATAATGGTAATCACCGTTGTTGAGATGAATCGGCCGCGCGCCATCACAGCGCCTGGCGTTGATGTCTGCGCCGCGCGCGAGTAGTTCGTCGATGACATCAATCTGGCGCGTCATCGCTGCCCAATGAATCGGTTGGTTGGATCGCAGGTCGCCGACGTGGAGCAATTCGGGTGAGGCATCGAGGAGGCCCCGCACCTTGGCGAGGTCATGCTGGCGAATGGCTTCAGCGATCGGTTCTCCTTTCGACGAGATGTTGTGTCGCGACGCGAGCTTCGTCTTCAGCAACGTTTCCATTTCGGCATAACCACGGTCGCGCGCGATCTGCAGGAGCGAATCGTTGACCGCGAGGCCGATCGGATTGGGATCGCGTTCGAGCAGAAATTCGGTGACGGCGAGCTGGTTCTCGCGCACGGCGAAGTAAAGCGGCTTTCGGTAATGGAACTGACAGCGCACCAGCGGCGGGTCTTTGTGAACCAGCCGTTCGACCGCCGCCAAATCTCCAGCAATGCAGGCGCAGAAGAGCGCCCACACCTCCGTGCCTATTCCAGACGACCACACCAACGGCTCGTTCTTTTTCAGTTCGTCAGGCTGAGTCATCTTGATCGAGCGTGATCACGGCGTTTATTCGTGTCACATCCAAATTGTTGCCGCTCGAGATGGAAACGCGTGAGCCGGAATCACAGCCGTCGATCGTGTTCCGGGAGGATGGGGTGGCCGACGGGACTCGAACCCGCAACAGCCAGCTCCACAAGCTGGGACTCTACCATTGAGCTACGACCACCAATCCGGGCGGCGAAACTAGTTTTCATTCCCGATGACGTCAAGCCGCCGTACGGGACCGCACCTCACCCGTATCGATACGGCGCGGACAACGTGAACGTGTTGGGCAGATGCCGCACCTCGTTGATTTCGCCTTCGCGCAGGAGCACTTCCACAATGTCGAAGCGGATTTTCACCTGCGGGTTCTTGATCAACGTGAGGTAATCGAGCGCGCACTGTGAGAGCAGGCGTTTCTTGCGCGCGTTCACAGCTGCGGCGGGGCGCACCCAGTCTTCGCTCGATCGCGTCTTCACTTCCACGAAGACCAGGCAGTCGGCGTCTCGAAAGACGAGGTCGATTTCGCCGCGCGTGGATCGGAAATTCGCCGTGAGAAACTTCAGGCCGAGCCGTTGCAAGTGGCGCTTCGCTGCGCGTTCACCGAGCACGCCGTGACGCAGGTGCAATGGCAACTCGCGCCGGGAAATGAGAGCGCGAATTTTCGTGAAAAGGTTCATGCGGCGACGATCGCGACTGTTTGCGAAGACGCCGTAGCCGTCAATGCCTACAGCGCGGCCCGCGGCGGCTCAGGTGTTTCGAGGAGCAACTCGGGCGCGGGAATCGGCTGCGGCTTCATCGGCGAAAAGCTGCGTCGGTGCAGCGGACACGGCCCGCGTTGCACCAGAGCCGCCAGATGCCGCTCGGTGCTGTAGCCCTTGTGTTCCGCGAAACCGTAGCCAGGCCACTGTTTGTCGAAGTCGATCATCATTCGATCGCGCGTGACTTTCGCCAGCACGCTCGCCGCGGCAATGGAGTAACTCCGAGCGTCGCCATCGATGACGGGGGTCTGCGGCCAGCGCACGCTGGAGATTTGATTTCCATCCACAAGCACGTGCGCGGGTTGCGGAGTAAGCTGGACGAGCGCATCATTCATCGCGCGAAACGTCGCCTGAAGAATGTTGATCTCGTCGATGAGTGTGTGGTCGCACAACGCGATGGCGTAGCGAATCTCGGCGCGAGCGGTGAGCGCGGCAAAAAAGTGATCACGCTCTTCTGGAGTGAGCTGCTTCGAATCGTTCAGCCCCCGGAGCGCCCGAGGCAATCCGTTCACAATCCATTCCGCCGGGAAAATGACAGCAGCGGCAACAACAGGCCCGGCCAGCGGCCCTCGGCCCGCTTCGTCAACGCCGGCAATTTCAGTGAACCCGCGCGCGAGCAATTCGCGTTCGTAACGGAATCGGGATTTGCCGGCGGGTTTCAACACGCGGTCAAGCTATCGTCATGGAAAGTGGCGGCCAACGAAGAAATCCGCGGGACAAACATTTACCGGCAGGTTGAAGTGCGAACTGCGCGTCCACGTCACGGCGTGATTCGACGAGCGCGAAACAAACGTTCAGCGGAGCCGATGCGCACGGTTCCTTCGACAGAACTCACGTTGTTCGTGACGGCGAGCACGAATGGCGCTGCCCCGGGAACGGGCGCGGCCCCGGCGACAATCGGCGCAGTGGCCGGAATCGTCGGCGCGGCGGGCATCACTTGCGCGGCGATCTCTCGATTCAACGCCGGCTTGTTTGCGGGCGAGGAGGAAAATGTTCCATCGATGATCACGAGTTGATTGAGCGTGCGGTTCGTCCCGGTGACCCGAAAACCGAACCGCCCTCGATCCAAGGTCGCTTCGCGCTTGAAGCGCGCGGGCATGTCGCTGAGCGCCTTGCTCGCGACGACACGATCTTCAGCGCGAGTGAGCTGCTCCGAAACAACTCCCTCGTACACGGAACCGTCCGCATCGGTGACGCGCACGATTTCATTCGTGTGCTCGATGCTGAAGCGCGCCAGCACCGCCATATCCGCAGCGACCGATTGCTTCGCCTTGTCTTCCAACTGAATCCGGGAGAACGGCTCGGTGCGACGAGCGCGCGTGAAGGTATTCAGCGCCAACTCCCGTTCGGGCCCTTCAGTCGCTTTCGAGGGCGTGGGTGGCGCCTGTTGATTGACGTAGTTGTTTGCGAGCGTGGTGGAACTATCGCGATTCACGTTGTCCACTGCGCCGTTGCGCGCATTCCCGGCAAGCCCGCCGCGAAGCTGCTGCTGCTGTTGATTGCTTCGGACCGCAAAGTTCTCCGGCGTGGATTGGTCCGCGCGATTTTCCACGAAAGCATTCTGAGACGGGTCGCTGCGATAACCACGTTGCACCGCGCTGTTCTTCGCCAGCGCCTGTGCAGCGGCGGCGGGAGATTGTGGCGCGTTGGCCGCAGGCGCAGCCGCAACCGAGCCGGCGTTACTTTCGAGCGGAACGGAAATACTGGAACTCAATACGGAAGTGTCGGCACTGGCGGCCAACGGGTCCGTATCCAGAACTTCCACATTCGCGAAATCCATTCTGCCAAGCGAAACGATTCCTCGAGGCGCGTTGGACGAAGGCTGAGCGGCTGGCGCGATACTGCCGCCGCCGCCGGCTTGCCGATTTGCGGGCCGCTCAAAATCCTTGGTAGTGAAAAGGGCTTCCTCCTTGATCGTCGGCATCGATTCGGGCTCTGCGAGTTTCTTCGTGGCGATGTCTCCTTCGTTATCGCGAGATGATTCGCGCGGCGGCACGTCTGCTTTCGCCAACTCGGTCTTTCCGTTGAAGGGCTGCGACTCCTGGAAAACCATCCATCCGCCCATGCCGAGCAACGCGACGAGGCCGAACGAGATCGTGACCATGCGCCACGCGGAGAACCAGCTTGCGATGCCAGGGCGAGACTCGCTGCGGTGCTTCGTCGCGAACTGCCGCGTTACTTCGCCCTGCAACAAACGTCGAGACGCCGGGTGCAGCGAAAACTCACCGCCACGTTCACGGCGTTCACGTGCGTGACGTTGCAACAGCTCTTCAGCTTTGTTTTGCGGTTGTTCCGGCATCTGGTCGTTAGACGGACATTGTCCTGGTTTTCTCCCGTGAATTCGCGGCGGTCGGAAAATACTTCCCCGCAATGATCTCAAGCTTGTCGAGGCATTTGCTCAGTCGCGAGCTCACGGTCTTCGGGTTCAACTCGAGCGTGGCTGCAATTTCCTCGTAGCTCAGGTCGGCAAAGTAGCGCAGCTCGATGACTTCCCGACATGGTCCGCCGAGCTCAGCCAGTGCGTGTGTGATGAGTCCCGCGTCTTCGGTATTGATCAACACACGATCTGGTCCCGGCGCGTGCGCCGGCGGATCGATCGGCACGCCGTCTCGATCATCGACGTTGAGTGAAATGGGCTTATGTCCGCCGCCGCGTTTGGCCGCGCGCTGTTTCTGCAGATAGTCGTGCGCCTTGTTGGCGGCGATGCGGAAGAGCCATGTCTGAAATTGCGAGTTCCGCTGAAACGTGTGCAGGTTCTTGATGACAGTTAAAAAAGTTTCCTGACAAATCTCTTCCACGTCTTCCGTCGAAAAATCCGAACTGAGCTGAAAAACGAATCGTCCCGCCGCGGCGTAGTGCAGGTCGAACAACTCATCCCACGCTTCCGCTTCGCCGCCGAGGCAGCGCGCGAGCAGTTGGGATTCGGCGTTCATGCCGCGGAAAATAAAGCATGAGCGTGCGTTTGGCGAGAGTCCCGCGAGCGCGGTGCAAGGTGGCGAACGATCAAGAGCGAATCATCGCTTGCCCGCTCGCGACTCCGGGCTAGGTTCCGCCAGTCTCAACCGAGACTGTCCTCGCGCTGGTCGTTTTGACGGCGCGGAGAGCTGAAGAAGTTAACAAGGAGATGGCAATGAAGAAGACTGTATTGAGAGCGCTTGCGCTCTGTCTCACCACGGCCTTCGCGACCAGTTCCATGGTTGCGCAGGATTACGACACGAAACCAGGCAGCGGCAAGTCCGGCGTAAATCCCGTCGGGGCGCCGCCCGGAAGCATCGGTTCGAGCTCGAGCTCCGGTCTCGGATCGACCACGAGCGCTGCCATGAGCAAACCTGTTCGCCTCAGTAAACTCATGCGGCAAGGTATCAACGGCCAAACGGGCCAAAGTCTCGGCACGGTTCAGGACGTCCTTATTGACCCGTCAACCGGTCAGGCACAATTCGCTGTAATCTCGTTAAGCGGCGCGTCAGCCGGATCACCGGGCAGCAGCAGCACGGCGACCAGCGGCATCGGATCGACGAGTACTTCAAGTGCGGGCGGCAGCCTCGTGGCGGTGCCGTGGAGCCTGGTGCAGCAGAGCGGGATCGATCAATTCACGTTGAACGTCGATCAGGCCAGACTGCAGAGCGCGCCGACATTCACATCGGCAAGCTGGCCTTCCATGGATTCCTCGTGGAGTCAGCAGGTCAACTCGCATTTCGGGGTAAGTGGTTTGGGAGCGCCGGGAAGCAGCAGCGGCAGCGGCTCGGGTCTGGGCAATCCTTCCACGCCTGGATTGCCGCCGACTCCCGGCACGCCTGACATCAACTCGCCGAACAGCACGCCAGGCAGTGGACTGGGTTCGCCGGGCAGCCGCACGGGCGTAGGCACGCCAGGATCAAGTGGCCGAGGCACTGGCACCGGCACGTCAGGTTCCAGCGGCACCTCGGGATCTAGCGGCTCGGCAGGTTCCGGCGCGGGCGCGGGCGGCGGAAAATAGTCAATGTTGCGACAACTCCGGGGACGCACTGTTCCCGGAGTTGCATCCCCGAGCATTGCGCGATTGCGGCGCGCGATCCCCGGAAATTCAAAATCCCTCGATGATAAGAATTTTTGTCCGCAATCGCCGCGACCGTTCACGCTTCATCGGCCGGCGCGGGTGGATCGTCAGCAGACGCCGGGCGCGCAATTTTCCTTCGACACATGCGGCCATTGTTTTTTGTCACGAGCACGAGATTGCTGATGCTGAAGTGCTCGTGCGCTTCGGTGAACCAGGCACGGCGGATGTCGCGATCAATCTTCCAACTGAGCTGTCGACCGGTTGCGCCGTGGGCGAGGAATGGTTGGAACTTGCCGACCAACTCGCGCCGATGACGAATAGTTGATGGCAGAGGCGGCTTCGTGCTGATCAACATTCCTTTCACGCGCATCAAGCGGGAAGCTGCCGGAACCAAGCGAGCGAACGCTATCCAGAACCGATCTTCCACGCAGTGCTGACGCTGATCATCAGCGCCATGATGCTCATGATGGCGGTGAATCCGAACAGAAAGAAAAGCGTTCCGGACGAGGCGATGAGAGTGATGATGGCCGCCACTCCGCCCAGGCTTGAATCGCTGCCGCGATAGAGAATTCGAGCGCCAGCACCGCTGAACAAACCGATGAGGATGACAAGAAGAGAAAGGGCGAATCCCATCGCGACCGCGAGCCCGACGACGATTCCCACGCCCAAAGCCGCGCCGAGAAACGCTCCGAGCGCGCCGAGAAAGATGTTCCCCTGCAATCTCGGCGCAGCGGTCGGCATGGCGCTCTTCTGAATGTATCGCGACGGTTCCGTCGGCAGCATCATGGGCGGCGGTGAGGCGGCGGTGCTTGCCTGATGACTGACACGCAAGCCTCCGGTCGTTCCGGGAGACACCGCCGCGATTGAGAGAACGGCAGGCGTGATAATGGGTTGCGGGAACATCTGGCCGAGAACGGTATTGGCGGCATCGGTACCATCGGTGCCGCAGGTCGGGCATTGCACCGAAAACGGCACGCGCCCGTCGACCGGTTCCAAATCAAATTTGAACTTCTGCCCGCAGTGACATTGCAGCTTGAGTTCCATGCGTTCTTCAGGTTGCGTCGCTAACCCGACAAGTCAGTCGCTGTTTGGGATGGGGCTGAAACAGCCGGGATTGCGCGTGCCAGTTTGTTAGAGGTTTGCAGCCTCGTTGTCGAGGCGTGAAACGTAACTTCCCGGAAACGCTTTCGTGGCGGAGATGACCAAGGCTCGCAACCGGAAACGAGGCGTTACGGCGTGGGGAGATCGAGGCGGAACCGGCCGTTCGTAATCGAGAGGCCCGGACCGCTGGCCGTAAACACTCCGAAAATTTCTGCACCTTCAGTGCTGATGAAAACCGATCCCGAGGTCGCAGACGTTGCGGTTTCAGTGCCGGCGTAAACACCGGTGCGATAGGTAACCGTGGCCTGATCCGTGATCGGATACATTGTCAGGCCGGCAAAGACGTTAGAGACGGAAAGGATCAACCCTCGTCCCCCGGTGGAATCACTCATCGTTCCGTCCACTGCGCTGCAATAGATCGCGAAGTTGGTTTCCGTTACCATCACGGAAAAGATGTTGTCTGTCGCAAGTTCGCGGCTCACCCGCATGTTGATACCGTTCACTCGCGCGGAAATCGTGTTTCGACTCAAATCTGCCGGAAAAATCGGGATCAGCGCGCGGCTCACCGAACCAAGGAGGGTGTCGAGTTTGCGTCGGGCAGGATC